>NZ_JAFWFM010000045.1:0-14991 GCF_017515625.1 Geobacillus sp. | reverse complement strand
CCGTGGCCGCGAAGCGCACCCTAGGTCTGTAAGATATCCACAAAACTGAAAAAGGATGTAAGGGATTTTGTCGAAAAATATTTTTTGGACACCCCTGAGGGGCCGAAAAGCCTTGATAAATCAACATTTCTAGAGGGAGGCTGGAAATGAACCAGAATGGTTTCAAGGCGCCCAAGGCGCGGCTTGGACGGAAAACCGTCTTGATCGTCTGCGCCGCCCTGGTGGCTGCACTCGTCATCGCCGGCGCCGGCAGTTTTTTCTACATCCGTTCGGCGTTCCAGCCGGTTGCTCCGAACGACCGCACTCCTGTCCATGTGTCGATTCCGGTCGGCTCATCGGCGGCGGATATTGCCGAACAGCTTGAACGAAAGCGGCTCATTAAAAGCGCGGCCGTCTTTCGCTTCTATGTTCGCTGGAAAAACGAGTCAGGCTTTCAAACGGGGGAGTATGAGCTGACGCGGGCGATGCCGATGGCGCGCATCATCGAGCTATTGCAAACCGGCCGGTCGCTAAAAATCGGATTGAAGCTCACCATTCCAGAAGGATCGCAGCTTGTGCAAATCGCTGCCATCATCGCCGCCAAAACCGGGTACAAGCAGGAAGACGTGATGAAGCTGTTGAACGATCGCGCGTATATTGAACAGCTTCGCCGCACGTACCCTGAGTTGTTGACAGCGGACATTTTTCAGCGCGGCATTCGTTATCCGCTTGAAGGCTACCTGTTTCCGGCCACTTACGTGTTTGCCGACCAAAAGCCGCCGCTTCCGGAGATCATTGAGGCGATGGTCGCGAAAACGGCGGAGGTGCTCGGTCAATACAAAGAGACGATGAAAGAAAAACAATTGTCGCCGCATCGATTGTTGACCATGTCGTCGTTAATCGAAGAAGAGGCGACCGAGAAAGCCGACCGCGAAAAAATCGCCAGCGTCTTTTACAACCGGCTGCGCATCGGCATGCCGCTGCAAACCGATCCGACCGTCCTGTACGCGCTCGGCAAACATAAAGATCGGGTGCTGTATAAAGACTTGCAAGTTGATTCGCCGTATAATACCTACATTCATCAAGGGCTGCCGCCCGGTCCGATCGCCAACGCCGGCGAGATGTCGATCGAAGCGGCGCTTCAGCCGGCTGCGACCGACTATTTATACTTTCTGGCCACTCCGGCGGGCGACGTCATTTTCACGAAAACGCTCGCCGAGCATAACCGCGAAAAAGCGAAATACATTGGGAAACAATAGCGCAAACTGGAAGTTGCTTGCTCAATGGGCAAAACGGCTTCGCTTTTTTGCCCGTTTATGATACTATAATAAAGTTGAACAGCGCCCCCGCCTGAATCGGGCGGCGGCCAACGATAAGAGTCGGTTGGCGGCTCTTATTTTTCATGCTGATGACATGATCGACGGAGGAGGAGTCCTCTTGCTTTCAGAACATATCGTCCGTTATTTGCGGCAGTTGCGCCCGGCGCCGGATGCAGAAATCGCGGAAATGGAGCGGTACGCCCGCGAACAGCGCGTGCCGATCATCGATCCGGTGAGCATGGAAGTGCTGCTGTTTGTGTTGAACTTGGCTGCGCCGCGCCGCATTTTGGAAATCGGCACCGCGATCGGCTATTCGGCGATCCGGATGGCGAAGGCGCTGCCGGATGTGCGCATTGTGACGATTGAAAAAGACCGGGAGCGGTACGAGCGCGCCCGTTTTTATATCGAGAAAATGAACATAGCCGGACGGATTGAGGTGATTTTGGGCGATGCGCTTGACGCTGTGGCGGATGCGGCAGCGGCGGCGCCGTTTGATGTGCTGTTTATCGACGCGGCCAAAGGGCAATATGAGCGCTTTTTTACGCTGTATGAGCCGCTTCTGGCCGAGGGCGGCCTTGTCATTAGCGACAACGTGCTGTTTAAAGGGCTTGTCGCGGCTGAAGAGCCTGCGGGCAATAAGCGGCTGTGGAACATCGCGCAAAAAATCCGGCGCTACAATGAATGGCTGATGGCCCGGAGCGATTACGACACGGTCATCATTCCCGTTGGAGACGGGCTGGCTATATCGAAAAAACGAGGTGAACGAGAATGAAAAAACCGGAATTGCTCGTCACGCCGACGAGCGTTTTCCATATTGAGGAATTGGCTGAAGCGGGAGCGGACGCTGTAATGATCGGCGAACAGCGCTATGGCTTGCGGCTTGCCGGCGAATTTTCCCGCGCCGACGTTGCTGCGGCCATCGAAGCGGCTCACCGGCACGGCATGAACGTGTATGTGGCGATGAACGCCATTTTTCATAATGACAAAGTCGATGAACTGGGCGATTATATCGCTTTTGTCGCCGCCGCCGGCGCTGACGCCATCGTGTTTGGCGACCCGGCCGTGCTGTTGACGGTTCGCGAGGCCGCCCCTCATATGAAGCTCCACTGGAGCACGGAAACGACGGCGACGAACTGGTATACGTGCAACTATTGGGGGCGAAAAGGAGCGAAGCGCGCTGTCTTGGCCCGCGAGTTGAACATGGACGCCATTTTGGAAATCAAAGCCCATGCCGAAGTGGAAATCGAAGTGCAAGTGCATGGGGCGACGTGCATGTACCAATCGAAGCGTTCGCTCATCGGCAACTACTTCGAGTATCAAGGAAAAGTGATGGAAATTGAACGAAAAAAATATGAAAAAGGGATGTTTTTATACGACAAGGAGCGCGACAACAAATATCCGATTTTTGAAGATGAAAACGGCACGCATATTATGAGCCCAAACGATGTTTGCATCATCGACGAGCTTGGCGACATGATCGAAGCCGGCATTGACAGCTTCAAAATCGATGGCATTTTGCATGAGCCTCGCTACATTACGGAAGTGACAAAGCTGTACCGCCGCGCCATTGATATGTGCGCCAAAGACCGCGAGCAGTATGAGCGGAAAAAAGAGGAGCTGCTTGCCGCTGTTGAGGCGCTCCAACCGCCGCACCGCCGATTGGACACCGGATTTTTCTTCAAAGAGACGATTTATTGACAAAGGAGGGAGAACGAATGCTGCTGAAAAACGACCGCATTTCCGAAATCGTTGACGGCAAGCGCGTCATTGTGAAAAAACCGGAATTGCTTGCGCCGGCCGGCAACCTGGAAAAGCTGAAAATTGCCGTCCATTACGGGGCGGATGCCGTCTTTATCGGCGGCCAAGAGTACAGCCTGCGCGCCAACGCCGACAACTTCACGATTGACGAAATTCGCGAAGGAGTTGAATTTGCCAACCGATACGGAGCAAAAGTATACGTCACGGCCAACATTTATGCGCATAATGAAAACATTCCCGGCCTTGACGACTATTTGCGGGCGCTCGAAGATGCCGGCGTCCATGGCATTATCGTCGCCGACCCGCTCATTATTGAGACGGCGCGCCGGGTGGCGCCGAAGCTTGAAGTGCATTTAAGCACCCAGCAATCGCTTTCGAACTGGAAAGCGGTCCAGTTTTGGAAAGAGGAAGGGCTCGAGCGGGTCGTGCTCGCCCGCGAGGTAAGCGCCGAGGAAATTCGGCAAATCAAAGAAAAAGTCGATATCGAAATCGAGGCGTTCATCCACGGAGCGATGTGTTCCGCCTACTCGGGCCGCTGCGTGTTGAGCAACCATATGACGGCGCGCGACTCGAACCGCGGCGGGTGCTGCCAGTCGTGCCGCTGGGACTATGACTTGTACCAGCTGGCTGACGGCCGGGAAATCCCGCTGTTTGCTGAGGGCGATGCTCCGTTTGCCATGAGCGCGAAAGATTTAAACCTCATCCGCGCCATTCCGGCGATGATTGAGCTTGGCGTTGACAGCTTGAAAATTGAAGGGCGGATGAAGTCGATCCATTATGTGGCGACGGTTGTGAGCGTCTACCGGAAAGTGATTGACGCCTACTGTGCCGACCCGGATCATTTCACGATCCGCGAAGAGTGGGTGCGGGAGCTTGACAAGTGCGCCAACCGCGAAACAGCGCCGTCGTTTTTTGACGGGTTTCCGGATTATACGAACCATATGTACGGCACGCACAGCCGGAAGACGACACATGAGTTTGCCGGCCTTGTGCTTGGCTACGATCCGGAGACCGGCATCGCCACCATCCAGCAGCGCAACCATTTTAAACCGGGTGATGAGGTCGAATTTTTCGGCCCGGAAATCGAAAACTTTACCCAAGTGATCGATACTATTTGGGATGAAGATGGCAACAAGCTCGATGCGGCCCGCCACCCGCTGCAAATCGTCAAAGTGCGAGTCAAACGCCCTCTCTTCCCGTACAACATGATGAGAAAGGAGAATTGAGATGGCGGACAAGCCCGTTGTTATCGGCGTCGCCGGCGGCTCCGGCTCGGGAAAGACGAGCGTCGCCCGCGCAATTTATGACCATTTCGGCGATCACTCGATTCTTGTGCTCGAGCAAGATTTTTATTACAAGGACCAAAGCCATCTCCCGTTTGAAGAGCGGCTGAAGACGAACTACGACCATCCGTTGGCGTTTGACAACGACTTGTTGATCGAGCACGTTCATCGGCTGCTTCGCTACGAGCCGATCGACAAGCCGGTGTATGACTATAAGCTGCATACCCGTTCGAACGAAGTCGTCCGCGTCGAGCCGAAGGATGTCATTATTTTGGAAGGCATTCTCGTTTTGGAGGATGAGCGGCTCCGCAATTTGATGGACATCAAAGTGTACGTCGACACCGACCCGGACATTCGCATCATCCGCCGCCTCATCCGCGATATGAAAGAGCGCGGCCGCACGTTTGATTCGGTCATTGAGCAGTATTTGTCCGTCGTGCGGCCGATGCACAACCAGTTTGTCGAACCGACGAAACGCTACGCGGACGTGATCATTCCAGAAGGCGGGCAAAACGCAGTCGCCATCGATTTAATGGTGGCAAAAATTCGCACAGTTCTTGAACAAAAAGCGTTTTTATAATAACATAACAGAGACAAAACAATATATTATATACCAAGTAAGCGTACGAACAGTTGTTTTTCTGTTCGTACGTTTTACATAATGCAAAACATAGAGGAGTGAGACAAATGGCGAATGAAAAGCAGTATCCAATGACGAAAGAGGGAAAAGAGAAACTGGAACAAGAGCTTGAGTACTTAAAAACGGTCAAGCGGAAAGAAGTCGTTGAACGAATCAAAATCGCCCGCGGGTTCGGGGATCTGTCGGAAAACTCGGAATATGACGCCGCGAAAGACGAGCAAGCGTTTGTGGAATCGCGCATTCAAATGCTTGAAAATATGATCCGCAACGCCGTCATCATTGAAGAAGACAAAGAAAACCCGGATGTCGTCTCGCTTGGCAAGTCGGTGACGTTCATCGAGCTTCCGGACGGCGAAGAAGAGACGTACACGATCGTCGGCAGCGCCGAGGCCGACCCGTTCGAAGGGAAAATTTCCAACGACTCGCCGATTGCCAAATCGCTTCTCGGCCGCCGCGTCGGCGATGAGGTGACGGTGCAAACGCCGGGCGGGGAAATGCTGGTCAAAATCGTGGCGGTCAAATAAACAGGCGGACCACCGCGTCCGGGCCGCTCCGAATGAAGGCTGCAGCAAATCGCCGCCGACGGCACGTTTGAAAGGAAAACACCTCGTCGAAACTGATGATGAGGTGTTTTCATTATGTGGAAAAAACGGACAATCGTCACCATCGTGCTCATCCAGGCTGCCTTGCTGCTGCTGATCGGCCGGTTAGCGCAAATCCAGCTCATTGATTCGGAATCGTTTGCCGGCCGCAATTTAATCGCGGAAAGCGTCGCCCAGCGTACGCAGGAGCTGACGATTGACGACGGGCGCGGCTCGTTCGTCGATCGGAATGGCCGCCCGCTGACAAAGCGGTACGTGCCGTCGCTTGTGCTGTTTCCGTTTTTGGCGACGATGAAATGGCCGATTGAGCAAGTCGCCCGCATCGCCGGCGTTACGGTGGAAGACATCCGCCGCCAGCTTGAGGAGGCAAACGGCCCGTTCATCCTGCAGCAAGACGGCGAGCCGCTCACCTTAAGCGCCAGCCAAATGAAGCAAATTAACGACTTGCGCATCCCCGGGGTTTTTGCCGTCAAGAAACAATATCCGCTTGAGACGGTGTATGCGCCGCATTTGCTTGGCTTTACCCGGAAGGATGAGAAGCTTCTGCGCATGCGCTATCCGAAGCGTTCGCTCCCGCCGCAGGCTGAAGTTGGCATTCAAGGGCTTGAGAAGGCGTTCGACGAGTTTTTGCTCACAGATGGCGAAACGAAGCTGTTGTACCACGTTGACGCTGAAGGAAGGCCGCTGTTTGGGCTTGATGTGAAATACAGCGACCCGGGCAATCCGTTTTACCCGGCGACTGTCCAAACGACGCTCGATCGTGATATCCAGCAAGAAATGGAGCAAATCGTGGACCGGTACGGGTTGAAAAAAGGCGGGCTCGTCCTGCTCGATGTGGACGACAGCAGCGTGCTCGCCATGGTAAGCCGCCCCAATATGAATCCACGCGACCCGTATAAAAACAGCGGGGCGGAAAATCAAATGGTGCTGCCGCAAATTCCCGGCTCCGTCTTTAAAACGGTTGTCGCCGCCGCGGCGCTTGAGGAAGGGCTGGCTTCGCCTGCTGCGATGTTTGATTGCAGCAAAAAAATTGACAGCACGACGCTGGATGAGGAGCACGACTACGGCATGCTCAACTTGGCCGACAGCTTTGCCGTCAGCTGCAACAACGCGTTTGCCGCGCTCGGCAAACAGCTCGTTCGCCATGACCCGGATGCATTGGAAACGTATGCGGAAAAGCTCGGGTTGTATCCGACAGCCGGCTGGGAAGGAGCCGTGTACCATGAGGAACATTTCCGTCAATTTCCAGAAGAGCAGAAAGGAACGATTTGGCACGACAAGCGCGATAAGCGGGTGCCGCTTGCCGTGGCGCAAACGGCCATTGGGCAAAAAGATGTGCGCGTCTCCCCGCTTGGCGTCGCCAACATGATGGCGACGATCGCCCGCGGCGGCGAGGCCTTGAAGGTGCGGGTCGTGGACAAAGTGCTGTATAAAAACGGGACGACGTTGTTTTCGTTTTCACCCGAGCCGGCGACGGACAAGGAGCCGCTTGCGCCGCAAACGGCAAGGCAGCTCCAGCAGCTGCTGCGCGGCGTCGTCATCAATGAAGACGGCACCGGCCGCCGCTTTCGCTCGCTTCCGTACGAAGTGGCCGGCAAATCCGGGACGGCGGAGACAGGAAAAACGAAGGGCGGCAGCGAATTAATCAATAAATGGTTTGCCGGCTATTTCCCAGCTGACCGCCCGAAATACGCCCTCGCCGTCGTCGAGCTCGACTGCCCGAGCGGACAGGCGGCCACGAATGATGTGTTTGCCGCGGCGGTTGAGGCGCTTTATGCGTATGACCGAAACAAAAACGACCAGGAGTGACGAATCGATATAATGAATTCGTTGCGGCCACATAAAGGAGGGGGAGGCCGATGCAACAAACCGGAACACGTTTTGCCACCCGCGCCAAGCGGCGGAAAATCAACCGCTGGCTCAATGGAGCAATCGCCGTTGTGGTGTTGCTCATTCTCATTGTCGGTTGGAACATATTGTTCGGCGGCGAGCCGAGCCATAAAGCGGCGGATGCTGAGGCGAAGCCGGCTGCGGGGGCGGATGGGGCGAAGCGGGTCGAAATCGAAACGGGAGAACCGACCGCGCCGTCTGAAACGGAGGAAGCTGCTTCCGGGGACGAGTCCGAACCGGCTGAAGAGGAAGCCGAACAAGACGTGACGGCAACGCCGGGGCCGCCGGGGTCGAATATTGAAAAAGAAATCGTCAACCCGGCATGGCAGCCGGTCGGCACGACGCAATCAGAGCCGCATGAAACGGTGTTTAAAAAAGATTCGGTGGACTGGAAGGAAATGCTCGATGCGGTCAGCTATGCGACCGGCATCGCGCCGGACGATATGATCGTTTGGTTCATCGGCAACAATGGGCCGAACAAAGCGGTGGCGACGATTTCAACGAGAGACCAGACCGCCCATTACCGAGTGTATATTGAATGGGTGACGAATGAAGGATGGAAGCCGACGAAAGTGCAAAAGCTGCGGGAAAAACCGTAGCGATTTTTGAAGGGGAACAGGTGCCCGCTTAGAAGGGACGCCTGTCATTTTTTTGCCTTAAAGTGGACGACGGCACTGTAAAACCGCTTCCCGTTTTCCATGACATGCATTTGGTGCGACACATGATGGACGGAAAGCAGCAGCGCTTTGTTATGCTCGATTTGCTCGTTGATTTTTTTTTCAAGCGTTCGCAAGTCGTCAGCTTCAAAAAACTCCACTTTGTCTTCAATCAAATCAAGGGAAATGTTCACCATGTCTTTGCCTCCTTTCATCGACAGTGTAGCAAATTTTCCCGCTTCCATCCACCCGCGCAATAGAAGCGGCGATGGGGAACAATACAAATGACAGCGAGCACGATCATTGAACGGCGGAAGAAGTTATGGTACAGTGGGAGCAGGTTATCATCTAAAGAATACTATGTTTATAGGAATTATAAACTTTATGGAGTGAGGCCATATGGGCAGGGAATTTCTTGATTTGTTCGAGCAATGGGCGGAGTCATACGATCGATCAGTCGAAGGGGGAGATGAGCAATACCGCGATGTGTTTGCCGGTTATGATCGCATTTTAAACACTGTCGCTGATAAAGCCGGCCGTGTTGTGCTTGAATTTGGCGTCGGCACCGGCAATTTGACGAAAAAGCTGCTGGAGCGCGGCAAAATGGTATACGGCATCGAGCCGTCGGCGCCGATGAGAAAAAAAGCGGCGGAAAAGCTCGGCGGCCGGGCGGTCATTATGGACGGCGATTTTTTGCAATTTCCGGTTCCTCCTGAGCCAGTCGACACCATTGCCAGCACGTACGCGTTTCACCATTTGACGGATGAGGAAAAAGACGAGGCGCTCGGCAAATATAGCCAACTGCTCCAAACTGGTGGTAAAATAGTGTTTGCCGATACGGCGTTTCGCGACAAAAAGGCGTTCCGCCAAGCTGTCGAAGCCGCACGGGAGCGCGGCTTCCACGATTTGGCTGACGATCTTGAGCGCGAATATTACACGACGCTTGACGTATTGGCTTCGCTGTTTGCCAGCCATGGCTTTTCCGTCTCCTTTGCGCAGCAAAACGCGTTCGTCTGGGTGATGGAGGCGGTGAAACAACCGACATAGAAAGAGGGAGAACGATGAAGGCAGCCATCATTGGAGCAATGGAAGAAGAAGTGGCCATTTTGCGCGCACGCATGGAAGGGCGCGAGGAAACGGTGATCGCCGGATGCGAGTTTTCCACCGGCCGCCTTGACGGTGCCGAGGTGGTGCTGCTCAAGTCCGGCATCGGCAAGGTGAATGCGGCGATGGGAACGACGCTTTTGCTTGACCGATTCCGCCCTGATTTCGTCATCAACACCGGCTCGGCCGGCGGATTTTTGCCGTCGTTGCGCGTCGGCGATCTCGTCATTTCCGATGAGGTCGTCCACCATGACGTTGATGTGACGGCGTTTGGCTACGCCTACGGGCAAGTTCCCGGCTTGCCGGCGCGCTACCGGGCCGATGGAGCGCTTGTTGAGGCGGCGAAGCAGGCAGCAGCGCGGCTTGACGGTTTGCAGGCGGCGGTCGGTTTGATCGCGACTGGCGATTCGTTTATGAACGATCCGGAACGCGTCAAATTTGTGCGCAGCCAGTTTCCGGAGCTGTGCGCCGTCGAAATGGAGGCAGCCGCCATCGCCCAAGTGTGCGTGCAGTTTGGGACGCCGTTTGTGGTGATTCGGGCGCTGTCCGATATTGCCGGTCAAGAGTCGGATGTGTCGTTTGAACAGTTTTTGGAGACGGCGGCGAAACACTCTGCACAACTGGTGTTGGCTGTGTTGTCCGCCATGCAGAAGCGAAAATAAACGCCAAAACGCAGCCGTCCCGCCGCCAAATGAGCGTGAGGAATGGAGTGACCAACGATGCGGGTAGCAAAAAGCATTCATGAATTAATCGGCCATACGCCGGTCATCGAGATTACACGCTTTCCGTTGCCGGAAGGCGTCCGTTTGTTTGCGAAGCTCGAGTATTTCAACCCAGGCGGAAGCATTAAAGACCGGCTCGGGCAAGAGCTGCTCGAGGAGGCGTTCGCGTCGGGAAAACTAAAAGAAGGGGGCACGATCATTGAGCCGACGGCCGGCAACACCGGCATCGGCTTGGCGCTGGCGGCGATCGGCAAGAACGTCAACGTCATTTTTTGCGTACCGGAAAAATTCAGCGTTGAAAAGCAGCAGCTGATGAAGGCGCTTGGGGCGCAAATTGTCCATACGCCGACCGAAGAGGGGATGGAGGGGGCGATTCGCAAAGCCGAAGAGCTCGCCCGCACGATTCCGGGCGCCTATTGCCCCCAGCAGTTCGAAAACCCGGCCAACCCAAGGACGTATTACAAAACGCTCGGGCCGGAGTTGTGGGACGACTTGGGCGGACAAATCGACGTTTTTGTTGCCGGCGCTGGTTCGGGCGGCACGTTCATGGGGACGGCGACGTTTTTAAAAGAAAAAAATCCGGCCATTAAAACGGTCATCGTTGAGCCGGAAGGATCCATTTTAGGCGGAGGCGAGCCGGGGCCGCACCGAACCGAAGGAATCGGCATGGAGTTTTTGCCGCCGTTTATGGATCCGGAGTATTTTGACGCTATTTACACGATTTCCGACGACGACGCTTTCCGCCGCGTCAGCGAGCTGGCAAGGCGGGAAGGGCTGCTTGTCGGCAGCTCGTCCGGCGCCGCGTTTCATGCCGCTTTGCTCGAGGCGGAACAAGCGAAGCCCGGGACGAACATCGTTGTCATTTTCCCCGACGGGAGCGAGCGATATTTAAGCAAAAACATTTACGAAGGTGGGCGATAAGATGAGACGAAAGACGATGCTCATCCATGGCGGCATCGCAGGCGACCCGTACACTGGGGCGGTGTCGGTCCCAATTTATCAAGTGAGCACGTACAAACAAGAGGAAGTCGGCAAACATAAAGGGTTTGAATACTCGCGCACCGGCAATCCGACGCGCGCGGCGCTCGAAAAGCTCATTGCCGACCTTGAAGGCGGCGAAGCCGGGTTTGCGTTTGCTTCCGGCATGGCCGCCATTACGGCTGTCATGATGCTGTTTCAAAACGGCGACCATATCGTGCTGACCGACGACGTCTATGGCGGCACGTACCGCGTCATGACGAACGTGCTGAACCGGTTCGGGCTTGAGGCGACGTTCGTCGACACGAGCGATGTCGCCAACATTGAAGCGCATATTCGCCCAAACACGAAGGCGATTTACGTTGAAACGCCGACGAATCCGCTTTTGAAAATCACTGACTTGCAAGCCGCCGCCGCCATTGCCCGTGCTCGCGGGCTGCTGTTGATCGTCGATAATACGTTTTCCACTCCGTACTTTCAAACACCGCTTGCGCTTGGCGCCGATATCGTCATCCACAGCGCGACGAAATATTTAGGCGGCCATAGCGACGTCGTCGCCGGGTTGGCGGTTGTCCGCACGCCGGAGCTTGCCGAACGGCTCCATTATGTGCAAAATTCAACCGGAGGCGTGCTCGGCCCGCAAGACTCGTGGCTGCTTATGCGCGGGATCAAAACGCTTGGCGTGCGGATGGAAGAGCATGAACGAAACGCGCGCGCCATTGCCGCCTTTTTGGCCGAGCATACGTCCGTTGCCCGCGTCTATTATCCAGGCCTTCCAAATCATCCGAACCATGAGCTGGCCAAACAACAAATGCGTGGATTCGGCGGCATGATTTCGTTTGATGTCGGCAGCTTGGAGCGCGCGGAGAACGTGCTGTCGCGCGTACGCTACTTTACGCTTGCCGAAAGCTTAGGGGCGGTCGAAAGTTTAATTTCGCTGCCGGGGAAAATGACGCACGCCTCGATTCCGAAAGAGCGGCGCGAACAGCTCGGTATTACAGACGGACTCATCCGCCTGTCCGTCGGGCTTGAGGATGTGAACGATTTGCTCGACGATTTGGCGCAGGCGCTTGGCTGAAATTGCCGCTCCTCCCTTCCGTTCATGTATGATACAGTGAAAGGGGAGAGGAGGGATCGGGCTTGAACGAGCAGCAACGAGACGAGCTGCGGGCGAAGGCGGGCGATTTCAAGATGTACAGCCTTGTCTTGTTCTCGCTCGGTGTGTTTTTCTATTTAGGGACGATCATCCCGGGAGCGCTTGAGGTAGCGAAAAAACCGTTCGCCTTGCTGGCGGTTGCCGGGTGTTTGGCGGCGGCGTTGTACTGCTCGCGCCGCGCTGCCCGTTATGTCTGTCAGCTTGAAGAAGAGAACCCGTTTGAACCGTAAACCCGCCTTTTGCCGAAAGGTGGGTTTTTTCTCACGATCACGATTGAGCGAAGAAAGCCGCGGCAGGGGAACAGGGAAGAGAAGCGGTTCGCGCGTGCAGCCGAGGAGGAGCTTGTTGACCGCAAATGCTTTTTCCATCAACGATTGTTGTAAACATGTTCAGCAATGAAGGATGAAAGGGGAGACGATGTATGTCCATTGTACTCGTATGGCTGGTGACGTGGATAAAGCAAAGGGGAAACACCACTTGACTTAGTCGAAAGTGCGATCGGTGCTCCGCGCGCTGTTGTTGACCGTCGAATTTCATGAATTGTTCAAAATGTGGCAGAAGCGTTCCCCGTCTTCTTTGGTAAAATAAAAATAAACGAGAAGGCCAAGGAGGAAATGGGGATGTTCGCCATCGTCACGGCAGTTGTGATTACGGCGTCGATTGCGCTCGTCATCGCTGCGGAAGTGAGCGCCGAAGCAGGAGTGTAACAAGGCGGGCGCCTGTCTAGGATGGGAGGGGAACAGCAGGCGAGCTGCAACACAAGAAATGAGTGTGTTTGTTCACTGATACGGGTGGCACGTTTGCCCGCAGCCGGCCTCGTAAAGGGGGTCGGCTGAATTTTTTGTCCAGACACGGACAACATCGCCCCTGCATATACATAACGATAGGCGGTTTCCGCCGATGACAACAGGCGGGGGTGAGAGCATGTCCGGCATTTTCACGGCGTTTACGTTTCTGTTGAAAGAGCTGACGTTTCTTGTCTCGTATATTAAAAACAATGCGTTTCCCCAGCCGTTAAGCGCTCAAGAAGAGGAAAAGTATTTGGCGCTGATGGCAAAAGGCGACGAGCAAGCCCGCAACCGGCTCATCGAACACAACTTGCGCCTTGTTGCCCACATTGTGAAAAAGTTTGAAAATACGGGAGAAGAGGTCGAGGATTTAATCTCCATTGGCACGATCGGCTTGATCAAGGCGATTGAAAGCTATTCGCCGGGCAAAGGAACGAAGCTGGCAACGTATGCGGCTCGATGTATCGAGAACGAAATCCTGATGCACCTGCGTTCATTAAAAAAAACGCGCAAAGACGTCTCGTTGCATGAGCCAATCGGCCAGGACAAAGAAGGAAACGAAATCAGCCTGCTTGATATTTTAAAAGCCGAAGGCGAAGACATCGTCGATGAAATCCACTTGAACATGGAGCTCGAACAAGTCAAACAATATATCAGCGTGCTTGATGAGCGGGAAAAAGAGGTGATCATCAATCGCTTTGGCCTCGGTCGGCAGCGGGAAAAAACGCAGCGTGAAATCGCCAAAGAGCTCGGCATCTCGAGAAGCTATGTCTCGCGCATTGAAAAACGGGCATTAATGAAAATGTTTCACGAGTTTTATCGGCAGGAAAAAGAAAAACGGCGGTCATAACAAAAGCGGGTTGCTGGTGCAGCGACCCGCTTTTTCAGTAGTGGAAGAATAGAAATTATTTTAAAAAAACTGAATTCTTTCATTTATATCCTTTGATGAAGCGATTTCAATCAAAAATATTGACAGATTTTATTTTCAAAAGTAAAATAATTTTGTCGTCTTTTGTCCAAATTTGTCTAAAGGAGGCGAAAAAGCATCATGCGCAAGATCGGCTTGGCATGGCAAATTTTCATCGGCCTTATTCTCGGGATTATGGTTGGGGCCATTTTTTACGGAAGCCCTAAAGTAGCGACGTATTTGCAGCCGATCGGAGATGTTTTTCTCCGTTTAATTAAGATGATCGTCATCCCGATCGTCGTCTCGAGCTTGATTGTCGGCGTCGCCAACGTCGGTGATGTGAAAAAGCTCGGAAAGTTGGGCGGCAAAACGATCCTTTATTTTGAGATCATTACGACGATTGCCATTATCGTCGGCCTCTTGGCAGCGAACATTTTCCAACCAGGCGTCGGCGTCAATATGAAGTCGCTTGAGAAAACGGATATCCAGTCGTATGTCGATACGACGAACGAAGTGCAGCACCATTCGATGGTTGAAACATTTGTCAACATCGTGCCGAAAAACGTGTTTGAAGCGCTGTCGACCGGGAATATGCTGCCGATCATCTTCTTCTCGGTGATGTTCGGGTTGGGCGTAGCCGCGATCGGTGAAAAAGGGAAACCGGTGCTTCGCTTTTTCCAAGGCACAGCGGAAGCGATGTTTTATGTGACGAACCAAGTGATGAAGTTTGCGCCGTTTGGCGTTTTCGCCTTGATCGGCGTGACGGTGTCGAAATTCGGCGTCGCTTCGCTCCTTCCGCTCAGCAAGCTTGTTGTGCTCGTTTATGCGGTCATGGCGTTCTTCGTGTTGGTGGTGCTTGGCGCTGTGGCCAAATTGGTAGGTACAAATATTTTCCATATTATAAAAATCTTAAAGGATGAATTAGTGCTTGCCTATAGCACGTCGAGCTCGGAAACCGTGTTGCCTAAGGTTATGGAAAAAATGGAGAAATTCGGTTGTTCAAAGGCTGTAACATCCTTTGTCGTTCCGACCGGCTATTCGTTCAACTTGGATGGGTCGACGTTGTATCAGGCGCTGGCGGCTGTATTTATCGCCCAACTCTATGGCATTGACATGCCGCTGTCGCAACAAATTTCGCTCGTACTCGTCTTGATGGTGACGTCCAAAGGAATCGCCGGCGTCCCGGGCGTTTCGTTCGTCGTGTTGTTG
>NZ_JAFWFM010000044.1:0-9012 GCF_017515625.1 Geobacillus sp. | reverse complement strand
AGGATGAAAACAACCTTCTGTCGAATGGTCTCCTTGCAGCTGGGGTCATGAGGTCGTTGTATCTATGGTACGTAAAAGTCCGATATATAGACGGACCCCAGTAGTCTGGTTCACTACGGAATGTCGCTCCTTTGGAATCAAATTCCGAAGGCTAGGCGGGTTCCGTTTTTTTGTCTTAAATGGTGTTTTCAGGATAGACGGCGGTAACATCCTTCGCTTTTATCGGTTGTACGTCATTGCCTGCCGCCTCTAAAATAGAATAGGAAATCGAATATCCATTGTAATGGAACGTGGCGTATTCTCCATCGACCATCTTTTTATAAAAGTTTGTCTCCAAAATGGTATTCTCTGTTTCCTCCTCCCTGCCATCCATCATTTTCGACAGACAAAGTTCGACATGATTTTTCATTTTCTTCGGAAGCTTTTGCGAGTAAACCAATTTGTATGTGAAATGGAGAAAGAGTCCTAAACGAAGATTGCCAGTGGTTGCTTGCGATGGTGATCTTGATCACTTAGCGAAAGGCTGTAAACGATCGTTTTATTTGAACACCAAGCTACCCGCTTTCCGTGAAAATCCCGTCGGCAAGCGGTGATTTTCATCCCCGGGTCGAGGGCAAACTTGTCCATGGACCTTTCTTGGCGCTTTTTCTAGGTTTCGGTTATGATGAGGGTAAAACGAACGAAAGGGGGATCAGCATGTACGATAAACATTTATACGTCTTTGACGGCAACACCCCGCGCGAAGCGGTCATCCGCAACTATACGACAGACGACTTTGCTGATCTCATCCGCGTGCAGCAAGAAAGTTTAGAAGACGAAGAATCGCTCAACCATGCCGTGTTAATGGAATGGCGCAATCCTTTCAAGCAAAAACAAGGACACAATTGACAGAAACGAAAAAAAGGAATCACCCGCATCGGCCGCGAACTAAGAAAAGGAGAACGACCGACGGAAAGGAATCGCGGCCGATGAAATCGATTTTGTATAGTGATCCGCTTGCTCCTTTGCTTATTCGCAATGAATTGTTTTCCCTGCTGCCAGCGCACATTTCCCGTTTGACCGTCGTTTGCATCGGCAGCAACCGCATTAACGGCGACAGCTTAGGGTCGTTCGTCGGCACGCTGCTGGAAAACGCTTATCCGGATCATTTGACCGTCATCGGTAACTTAGAAAGCCTGTCGATGCAACGAACATCCGTCGTGTTTCCGAGCGGCTGCAACACGAGCGCGGAGCGTATGTGGTGGTAATCGACAGCATCGTCGGCCCGCAGCCGTTTGTCCATACGATCGCCATCCGCCCTGGCGCCCTTTCCCCTGGCACGGCGCTCGGCAAATCACTGCCACCGGTCGGAGACATCAGCGTCATGGGAGTCATGATGGAGGACACGGCCGATGTAAGCGCGCTTCCGTATACGAATTTGCACATCGCTATCGGCCTTTCGCTTACGGTCCGGCAGCGGTATGGCTATGAATCGTCGACGCCGCTGGTGGCATAACGCAAAACTAAAAAAGCGCGGCGAACGTAAACGTCGCCACGCTTTCATTCAGGCAAGTGAAAATGTTCGTTTGACAAACGACACGACTTCCTCAGCCGTGCCGAGCGACAACACCGTCTCTTTGATGCGAGCCGCCTCTTCTTTCGCCAATTGTTTCAACTGAGCGCGCGCCGGCAAAATCGAGGTGGCGCTCATGCTGAACTCATCAAGGCCAAGGGCAAGCAAAATCGGAATCGCGATCGGGTCGCCGGCCATTTCCCCGCACATCCCGACCCATTTTCCTTCGCGATGGGCGGCATCGATCACGTGGCTGATGAGCCGCAAAATCGCCGGGTTGTACGGCTGGTACAAATACGCAACCCGCTCATTCATCCGATCGGCCGCCATCGTATATTGGATCAGGTCGTTCGTTCCAATGCTGAAGAAATCGACTTCTTTCGCAAACTGGTCCGCCATGACGGCAGCTGCCGGGATTTCCACCATCATGCCGACTTCAATTCCATCCGCAACGGCAACCCCTTGGCGGAGGAGCGCCTCTTTTTCTTCAAGCAAAATGGCTTTCGCTTGGCGGAATTCATCGAGCGTCGCAATCATCGGGAACATGATTTTCAAATTGCCGTACACACTCGCCCGCAACAAGGCGCGCAGTTGCGTCCGAAACATGTCTTGCATCTCAAGGCAAAGGCGGATCGCCCGGAACCCTAAGAACGGATTCATTTCTTTCGGCAGCTGCAAATACGGCAGCTCTTTGTCGCCGCCAATGTCAAGCGTCCGCACAACGACCGGCTTGCCATTCATTTGTTCCAGCACCGTTTTGTAAGCCACAAACTGTTCGTCTTCCGTCGGCAGTTCCGAGCGTCCCATGTATAGAAATTCTGTGCGATACAATCCGATTCCTTCCGCTCCGTTCGCCAACGCTCCTTTCACATCGTCTGGCGTGCCGATGTTGGCAGCCAGCTCGACATGAATGCCGTCAGCCGTCACGGTCGCCTCGTGAACGAGTTTCGCCCATTCTGCCTTTTGCGCCTCGTAGCGGGCCCGTTTTTGTTCATATTGGGCGAGCAACTCCGGCGATGGATTGATGATTACTTGGCCGTCGAGCCCATCGACAATGACGATGTCGCCGTTTTTTACTTCCGCCGTCACCGTCTTCGTGCCGACGACGGCAGGGATTTCGAGCGAACGGGCCATAATTGCTGAATGCGACGTCCGCCCGCCGATGTCGGTGGCAAATCCTTTCACATATTGGCGGTTCAGCTGCGCCGTATCGGATGGCGTCAAGTCTTCCGCGATAATAACGACTTCCTCAGAAATGAGGCTCGGGTTCGAGATTGTGACGCCAAGCAGATGGGCGAGGACGCGCTTTGTCACATCGCGGATGTCGGCGGCCCGTTCTTTCATATATTCATTGTCCATCGCCTCGAACATCGAGATGAAAAACGAGGCGGTTTCATCGAGAGCGTACTCGGCATTGACGCGCTCCGTTTGGATTTTTTCTTTAATCGGGTTCAACAATTCTGGGTCGTCAAGCACAAGCAAGTGAGCGGCAAAAATGGCAGCTTTATCTTCGCCAAGCTTTTCCAAGGCATGCTGCTTGATGGCTTCCAGCTCTTCTTTCGCTTTCGCCACCGCCGCCTCAAACCGCGCTACTTCCGCTTCAACATCGGCAACAGCCCGTTTTTCGGCTGCCAAATCAGGGGTTTCTAAGCGGTATGCCTTCGCGATGGCAATACCGCACGATGCAGCAATCCCATGGATCGTTTTTTCGCGGATTGCGTTTCCCATTATTCTGCAAGACCTTCTTTCGCCAACGTATCCGTTAACGCCGCCATTGCTTCCGCCGCATCGTCCCCTTCTGCCGTGATTTTGATCGTTGCCCCTTTCGGAATGCCTAACGACATGACGCCCATGATCGATTTTAAGTTCACTGTTTTGCCGTTGTACTCAAGCTGGATTTCGCTGTTGAATTTGCTCGCCGTTTGCACCAAAATCGTCGCCGGACGAGCGTGGATGCCGGAATCCGAAACGACTTTAAACGTTTTTTCTGCCATGTTCATCATTCCCCTTTTTTTCAATTTTTAATTTTTCCTTTGCCATCATATCAAATGCAGGGGCGGGATGGCAACGGAAAATGCTTGTCCCCGCCCCGCGGCGAATAAGCAGCTTAGCGGATCGTCACAACAGCGTCTTCTCCTCGAGCAACTGAGCCTTGCTTGTTGACGTGAACCGTTTCGCCGGCTTGGAGATTCGTGAAAATCACCGGTGTGACGATCGATGGGGCGTTCTGTTTGACATAATCAAGGTCGACGCGTAAAATCGGCTGTCCTTTTTTCACTTCGTCGCCTTCCTTCACAAGCGCTTCAAACCCTTGGCCGTTCAGCTTCACCGTATCGATGCCGACGTGGATCAACATTTCATGCCCGCCGGCCGACTGAATGCCAATGGCGTGCTTCGTCGGAAAGACGTTGATGATCTTCCCATCAACCGGAGAGACGACCGTGCCGTCCGTCGGCATGACTGCGAACCCATCGCCCATCATTTTTTGCGAAAACACTTGATCCGGCACTTCAGCGAGCGGAACGATTTCTCCGGACATCGGCGAAGCGATCGTTTCAGACTCCGCGGCTTCCGAAGCCGCTGTTTTCGGCTTTTCTTCTTCCGCCGCACGGGCCGGCGCTTTTCCTTGCATGATGTCTTGAATTTGCCCTTTTAACATATCCGATTTCGGACCGAAAATCGCTTGCACGTTGTTGCCGACTTCCAGCACCCCGGCAGCGCCAAGCGCCTTCAGGCGGTCTTTATCGACTTGGCTAATGTCATGGACCGACACGCGCAAACGTGTAATGCAGGCGTCCAAATGTTCGATGTTTTCCTTTCCGCCAAGAGCAGCGAGCACTTTATACGGTAGGTCGCCATCAGCGGCCGCCTCGGCTTTCGGTGCTTCCTCGACCGTTTTTTCCCGGCCTGGCGTCGCCAAATCCCATTTGCGGATCGCAAAGCGGAATCCGAAATAATAAATCACGGCCAACACCAAGCCGACCGGAATGACAAGCCACCATGCCGTCCGGTGTGGCAGAACGCCAAACAGCAAGAAGTCAATGACCCCGCCGGAGAACGTCATCCCGATTTTGACGTTCAACAAGTGCATGATCATAAACGACAAGCCGGCAAAGACGCAGTGAATGGCAAACAGCGCCGGGGCGACAAACAAGAACGAAAATTCGATCGGTTCGGTAATCCCGGTCAAAAACGATGTCAACGCGGCCGACCCCATGATGCCGGCCACAACTTTTTTGTTTTCCGGCCGCGCTTCATGGTAAATCGCAAGCGCCGCTGCCGGAAGGCCGAACATCATAAACGGAAACTTCCCGGTCATGAACGTGCCGGCCGTCAGTTCCACGCCGTCTTTCAGCTGCTCGAAAAAGATTTTTTGGTCGCCACGGACCACTTGCCCGGCTTTATTGACGTATTCGCCAAATTCAAACCAAAACGGTGCATAGAAAATGTGATGCAAGCCAAACGGAATCAACGCCCGTTCGATGACGCCGAAAATAAAGGCGGCCAACGTTTTGTTCGCCTCGATCATATTGTGCGAAAACGCATTGAGCCCGTGCTGAATCGGCGGCCAGATGAATGTCATGATAATGCCGAGCACGACCGCAGACGCCGCCGTCACGATCGGCACGAACCGCTTGCCGGCAAAAAAGCCGAGATATTGAGGCAGTTCGATATTGAAGTATTTGTTGTACATGTACGCGGCCAAAATCCCGACGATAATCCCGCCAAAAACGCCGGTTTGCAGCGTCGGGATGCCGAGAATGTTGGCATACGACGGGTCAGCGCGGACCATATCGGCCGTTACACCTAAGATGACGCTCATCGTCACGTTCATAATCAAGTAGCCGATGATCGCCGCCAAGCCTGCGACTCCGTCCCCGCCGGCAAGGCCGATCGCTACGCCGACCGCAAACAAGAGCGACAAGTTGGAGAAGACGATGCCGCCCGCTTGCTCCATCACGTTGGAGACGAGCACGATCCAATCGGCTTTTAATGCGGGAATTTTATCCGTGAGCGCCGGGTTTTTCAACGCATTGCCAAACGCCAGCAAAATCCCGGCCGCCGGCAAAATCGCCACCGGCAACATGAGCGCTTTCCCGACTTTTTGCAGCGTGCCAAACGCTCGCTTCATCTTCATAACCTCCTTTAGATTTCTTTATCTTAAGTTTTGCAGCAAACAGCCGATTCATGTATCGAAAATGGGGCGGACGCTTCCGAGGGGCATCGGCGCAATAAAAAAGGCATGACTAAAGAAAGGCAAAAAGAACGCTTACAACAGCGCACATACATTCGCAACTGTTGCCGCCTTATTTGCCCTCTTTACTCATGCCTGATCGAGTCAGTAACACGTAAAGCGAGACAACCTATGCGGTTGTATTGTTCTTTTTCTCCGCCAGCCGTTGCAAATGCAACGTCAAATAGACCGCCTCGGCATCGTCTGCCGGCAGATGAAGCGTTTGCTGCATGACCTTAACCAACTTCCATGCTAGATTATAGCACAATGGATACGCTTCTTTCAAGATTTTCGACAAATTTTTTGGTTCTTCGACTTTTTCACCTTTTTTCATCCGCTCAATCGCATAGCGCAAATGGCGGACGAAACGCAAATAATGAACGCTCTCGCGGTCGATGTCAACGCCAAGCTGTTGCTCGACGATCTTGACAAGGTCAGCAATGAGCTGGGAATATCGATTCGCTTCCGACACGCTTTGTTTCGAAATCGCGCTATGAATATGAAGAGCAATAAAGCCTGTCTCCCCTTCAGGCAGGGATACTCCGAGCTTTTGTTCAATCGTGCGGGCCACTTCATGGGCAATTTCATATTCCAACGGATACAAGCTTTTCGTCTCAGCCAAAAACGGGTTTTTGACGTCCAATCCTTGCTCAAGCCGCTTTAATGTAAAGGCGATATGGTCCGTCAGCGCCACATGGATGTGCTCGTCGAGCGGTGCGCCCACGCGTTGCTGAATATGTTGAACCACCTCGCTCATGAGGGCGATGAATTCTTCGCTCAATTCCGGAAGCAGCTTTTTGTATTGCTCTTGTTCGCGTTCGTTTTTGAGGACGAAACATTTTTCCACGGCACTTTCCGCAATTTCATCCCCCTTTTTTTTGCCGAAGCCGATCCCCTTGCCAAGCAGGACGACTTCACCATACTGGGAGTGGAAAGCGATTAAAACGTTGTTATTGAGCGCCTTTTCCACACGGAACGACTGCTCCATCGGGCCCCCTCCTTTCCGTTCCGCCTGTCCGCCGTTCATCCACGTGACTAATTATAAATCGGAAAGCCGTCCTTCTCAATGAAAAAAAGATGGAGGTTTTTTGGATGGGAGGCTGTTCTTCTTTCCATACTATAGAGGGCGATGCCGTGAAGGGGGATTCGCATGCCATACATTTCCATCAACAGCCGCGTCCGTCTCTATTATGAAGAAAAAGGGAACGGAACACCGCTATTGTTCATCCATCCCCCTGGGATGGGGCATGTCGTTTTTTGCCGCCAAAAGCCGCTCGCCCGCGATTTTCGCCTCATTTTATACGACATGCGCGGCAACGGGCGAAGCAGTCCGTCGGATGGACCGATTACGGTGCCGCTGCTCGCCGATGACGTCTCGGTGTTGCTTCGCTCCCTCGGCATCGGGCGCGCGATCATTTGCGGCGACTCCAGCGGCGGGTCGGTCGCACTTGATTTCGCCCTTCGCTATCCACAGCATGTAAAGCAACTTATTTTGATTGGCGGATTTCCTGAAGTGTGTACCCCGCTGCTGTGGGGTGAGTTTTGGCTTGGCATTTCCGCCGCCAAACTCAGAGCCATCCCACTGCTCTCCTTGGCACTCGCCCTCGGGCACGGAACAAACCAGCGCGAGCGGCGGCTGTTGAGGCGATACGCCCAGATGGCCAACAAGCGGGATTTAGAGGCCGCGTATCGGGCTGGGCTCGTCTACCGCTGCACGGAGCAGCTCTCCTCCCTGCGCCTGCCGGTGTCGCTCATTTACGGAGCGCGCGACCGTTACATTCATTTCTATATAAGTTGAATTAAAGATTTACAACTGAACACACAAACGATCGATCGTTTGTTCTGGTTTCTGGTTGATTCGCTGAATAAAGGCTTGGACATTCTTTCTAATTTCTTGCACACTCGAATAGAACACGTTGTAAATCACGTCTGATTTCAGCCATTTCCATAGCCCTTCAATCAAGTTCAATTGCGGACTGTATGGTGGCAAAAAGACGAGCTCTAACCGATCTTCGTGTTCTTTTAAAAATGGCTGAATGAGTTTGGCATGGTGAATTCGAGCGTTATCTAAAATCATCACTATTTTGCCTGTGGGATAGCGTTCTAACACAAGTTGAAGAAATCGAAGAAATGTTTCCGCGTCATAGCGTTCTTCTTCGATGCAAAACACTTCCCCTGTTTCGTAGTTCAACGTGCCAATCAGCTTCAGCCCTTGATGTTTTCCAAACGTCGGAATGATTCGTTGTTTTCCTTTGACAAACCATGTTTTTTGAATCGCTTGGTAATCACGAATCATCGACTCATCTTGAAAGAGGACATGGGCGATGTTCCCATCTACCAGTTTTTTTTTACTTCAGGGAAGGTGATTTCGACGAATTCTTTTTGTTTCTCTTCATCGGCATTGGCTAGTGTATAGGTCGGTTTCGTATAGCTTAGCCCTAACCGATGCAGAATGTCACTTGTTCCGCGAAGCGTGTATGTTGGCCCCCACTTTTGTTGAATGAGTTCAGCGATTATCGCAAGCGTCCAATTATATTTTGCTTCGAATCCCACATCTACGGGGAGCTGATGTTCAATGATCAAAGCCAGCTCTTTTTCCTGCTCAGGGGTCAATCGACGTGGGGCGCCAGGTGAGTATTTCATCTCCAGTCCATCAAGACCGCGCTGGGCGTAGGCATGAATATAGTTATAAATAGTTTTCTTGGATCGACCAATAATCGTTGCGATTTCTCCTTTGGTATATCCCTGCAAATGAAGATAAATCGCTTGGTAGCGTTCATATGCTCGTTTACTTTTTGCTTCTTTCATGGCAGTGGACAACTTTTCGATCTCGTCTTTGTGATTTGGCATCATATTTTCTCTCCGTTCCCCTATTTTCTCTTTTATTTATTCGCCGTGGAACGGGAGAAAACCTTTATTTCAATTTATATATATCACCATATTTCGCCGCTATGTGCCGCATGCTGGTGTTGTGTTGATCGACCAGGCCCGCCATCAAATTCCGACCAAACATAGCGAGGAGATGAACCTCCCCCACTTACGCCTGTAGGCGTTGAAGTGGGGGTTTCTTGCCTTTTTCTTTCCAGGTGTTTCACGATACACCGGGTTTCCCGTGTATCTCGTGACCAAGCACGGAAACACAACAGAAAGAAATAGCAAGCAACATCATGCCAAAGCATGAAGGGTGGGAACTCACCATCTACTACTTCTCGCTTACGCGATCCGT
>NZ_JAFWFM010000043.1:0-12489 GCF_017515625.1 Geobacillus sp. | reverse complement strand
TGGCCGCGAAGCGCACCCTAGGTCTGTAAGATATCCACAAAACTGAAAAAGGATGTAAGGGATTTTGTCGAAAAATATTTTTTGGACACCCCTGAGGGGCCGAAAAGCCTTGATAAATCAACATTTCTAGAGGGAGGTGGACACGATGGGAGCGTGGCAGCGGATCGCCTTGTTATTGACGATCATTGGCGCGATAAACTGGGGACTAATCGGGTTTTTTCAATTTGATTTGGTTGCCGCCATTTTCGGCGGCCAGGACGCCGTTTGGTCGCGCATCATTTACAGCCTTGTCGGCATCGCCGGCTTGATCAACCTGGCGTTGTTGTTCAAACCGGCCGAAGAGCTCGAGCGCACTGAACCGAAACCGACCCGCACCTGAACGGGGCGGGACACCGCAGTTTGCGGGCGAAACCGGACACTCACCGCTTGGCGGTGAGTGTTTTATTGTTTTGGCAAATCTTCCTTCTTCGACTGCTCGATCCATTCACGCAGCTTTTCTTTTAGCGAGCGGAATCCCGGCTCAAGCGGCATTTTGATGCGCGCCTGGCGCTTCTCCGCGCCTGGTTCAAGCGCCTTCAAGGACAAGCTCGCCCGCTTCATCTTCCAGTCGACATCAAGCACTTTGACGGTCACGTCATCGCCGACATTGACATAATCGCGCACATCTTTGACAAATCGGTGCGAAATCTCGGAAATATGGATGAGCCCCTGCATTCCGCCCTCAAGCTGGACGAACGCGCCGTACGGCTGAATACCTGTCACCTTCCCTTTCACAATGGATCCTCGTTTGATCGTTGGCAAGCAAAACACTCCTATTGGTGAATTTCATCGTTTCTGTATTATAACATAAGGGGAAGGCAAAACCCAAAAATGAGGGGATAGGCCCAAGCGATTGTTTTTCTTGCACGAATGTGCTTGCTCCGTGGCGCGCGGCTCGCCGCCAACTGCCGACCCGATGGATTTTTTCCTAAACCGGCCGCCCCCCGGTCGTGTCCTTGCCGCTCTTTCGCGCGTATAGGCGTCAAGAAAAAGCCGGCGCAAACAGCGGTTCCGAACCAAGCCGCCATTACCGCTCCGTATGGATGAGGGCGTGTGCATGCGAAAACGGAAAAAGGCGCCCCGCTTCCGCGTGGGCGCCTTGGCCGCCGGCTACAAACGCGCCAAAAACCGTTTTATTCGTTTGACGGCTTCCTGCAGCTGTTCAAGCGACGACGCGTACGAACAGCGAACATGTCCTTCTCCGCTTTGGCCAAAGACGCTGCCGGGGACGACCGCCACTTTTTCTTCGATGAGCAGCCGCTCGGCGAACTGCTCTGACGTCATGCCGGTATGCCGAATGGATGGAAACGCGTAAAACGCGCCACCTGGCATATGGCATGGCAAGCCGATTTCATTGAGCGACGACACGAAATAATTGCGCCGCCGCCGGTAGCTGCTGCGCATCTCGGCGACATCGCGCTCCCCGCTGCGAAGCGCCTCAAGCGCCCCGTATTGCGCCATCGTCGGCGCGCACATGATCGCATACTGATGGATTTTCAACATCGCCTGCAAAATGTCTTCCGGCGCCGCAGCAAATCCGAGCCGCCAGCCGGTCATCGCGAACCCTTTCGAAAACCCGGAAATCAAAATCGTCCGCTCGCGCATGCCGCTGACGGCGGCCATGCTCATATAGCCGCCGTCATACGTCAGTTCGGCGTAAATTTCGTCGGCGATGACAAGCAAATCGTGCTCTTTCGCCAGGCGGGCGAGCGCTTCAAGTTCAGCCGGACGGAGAACCGTACCGGTCGGGTTGTTCGGCGAGCAAATGATGATCGCTTTCGTCCGCGCGGTGAGCGCCTGCTCCAGCTGCGCCACATGGAGTTGAAACCCGTCTGCGCCCGTTGTCTGCACCGCCACCGGCGTCCCGCCGGCAAGCACGACAAGCGGCTCATACGCCACGAAGCTTGGCTCGACGACGATCACTTCATCGCCCGGGTCGAGAATCGCCCTCAGCGCCAAATCGATCGCCTGGCTCGCCCCGACCGTCACCAAAATTTCCGTCTCCGGCCGGTAGTCAACGTGAAACTTGCGGCGCAAATAGGCGGCGATCTCTTGGCGGAGCTCCAAAAGCCCGGCGTTTGGGGTATAGGACGTATAGCCTTGCTCAAGCGACAAAATGCTCGCTTCGCGGACGCTCCAGGACGTGACAAAATCCGGTTCGCCGACGCCGAGCGAAATGACACCCTCCATGCCGGAAGCGAGATCGAAAAAGCGGCGGATGCCGGACGGCTTCAAGGCGGCGACCGTCTTCGACACGTATGTGTTTCGCATTTGCGGCTTCATGGCGACACCACGATGCGGCGATCTTGATCTCCTTGACCAAAGACGATGCCGTCATGTTTGTATTTTTTCAAAATGAAATGGGTCGTCGTTGAAATGACAGAATCGAGCGTCGACAACTTTTCCGATACAAACTGGGCAATTTCTGACATCGACCGCCCTTCAATGACGACCGACAAGTCGTAGGCGCCGGACATCAAATATACGGATGTCACTTCCGGAAAGCGGTAAATGCGCTCCGCCACCTCGTCAAAGCCGACGCCGCGCTTCGGGGTCACTTTCACATCGATCATCGCCGTCACCCCTTCATGACCGTCCACCTTCCGCCAGTCGACGAGCGCGGTATATTGGACGATCACTTTCTCCTCTTCCAGCTTTTTGACGAGTGCCTCCGTTTCCGCAACTGGCAGGCCGACCATTTTCGCCAACATATCAAGCGGCGTACGCGCATCTTTTTCTAATATTTTTACAATTTCTAGTTCTTTTTCACTCAGTTTCACTTTGTCTTCCTCCCTTTCATCCATTTCCGCAAACCGGCCGCTGGATGCCGTCACGGGAGCGAACAAGATGCGGCGTGTTTCAGTTTGAGAAGCCGGCGGGCGAGTTTTTGACAGTCGCGGGCAGGAATCGTTTTGTCAAACGCGAATTCATATATGGACTGAATACGGGCGGCCAGCGTGCGGGGATCATCCGTATCGTACACCGCCTGAAGAACGTCGACCGCTTCCACCTCGTAGGCGCCGTTTCCGAGACCGAACGGGTCCCAGGCGCCGATGGTCTCAAGAAGCAGCCGGTTCAACTGCTGTCCGTCCATGCTGTCCATCCACCTCTCTTGCTGCTATGATATAACCAATTATAAGCCATCGATTCGAAAAAAAGAAGGGAGAAGATGCAACAATGTTTCCGTCCGATGAGGGAAAAAGCCATGCCCAAAACGGGGAAGGAACGGCCGCGTCCCTGTTCGACCGCGTGATTGACCGCCGGGGCACGCTGTCCGTGAAATGGGATGATACAAAGCGCATATTCGGGCATGAAGACGTCTGGCCGATGTGGGTCGCCGATATGGATTTTCCGGCGCCGCCCGAAGTGCAGGAAGCGCTGCAGCGGCGGGTTGAACACGGCGTGTTTGGCTACACCGTCATTCCCGATTCACTCAAAGAAGCGGTGTGCCAATGGCTTGAACGCCGTCATGACTGGACGATCGATCCGTCTTGGCTCGTGTTTGCCCCTGGCGTTGTGCCGGCGGTCGCCGCTGCCATTGAGGCGTTTTCGGAGCCGGGGGATGGCGTCGTCGTGTTCTCGCCCGTCTATCGGCCGCTGTTTGATCTCGTCCGCCGCCACGAACGCACGCTCATATTCAGCTCGCTCCGGCTGGCGGAAGAGAACTACGTCATCGACTGGAACGACTTGGAAGCCAAACTACCCGGGGCAAAGCTGCTCATCCTTTGCCATCCGCACAATCCCGGAGGCAAATCGTGGACGGCCGCCGAGCTCGAGCGGCTCGGGGAGCTGTGCCTCAAACACGGCGTCTTCGTCTTATCGGACGAAATTCACGCCGATTTGACGCTTCCGCCGCACCAGCATGTGCCGTTCGCCGCGCTTCGTCCCGAGTTTGCGGCGCAAAGCGCCACATTCCGCGCGCCGACGAAAACGTTCAACCTGGCCGGCTTGCAGGCGGCCGAAGCGGTCATTCCCGACGATTCGCGGCGCCGGGCGTTCCGCCGCATCCAGCAGCGTCACGGCTTTTTTACGTTGAATGCGTTCGCCGTTGTCGGGGCGGAGGCCGCGTACCGATGCGGCGGGTCGTGGCTCGACGCCTTGCTTGCCTACTTGCAGGAAAACATCGAGGCGGCCGCCGCCTATTTGGCCGACCGTCTACCGGCGCTTCACCTCATCCGGCCGCAGGCAACGTATCTCATCTGGATCGACTGCCACGGCCTCGGCCTTTCCGAGGCGGAGCTGAAACGGCGGCTGTTGGAAAGTGGAAAACTGGCTGTTGAATTCGGCAGCAAATTCGGTCCCGAAGGCGCTGGCTTCATCCGCTTAAACGCCGCCTGCCCACGCCCGACGCTCGAAGAAGGGCTGCGGCGGCTGAGGGCGGCGCTAGGCTAGCTTTGCGCCAAAGAAGTGCGGCCAAGCGAATGGCGAAACGGAAACGAAACAGCACCAAATCCGTTGCGGGATTCCTCTATCCATGTCAATCAAAAAGGAAAAGGAAGCCAAACGATCGTTCCTTCCCGTTCTCTGTTCTGCCAACCATGTGCCGCAGAGGCCGTGCAACCGTCGCTTTCGCGCATTTGCCATGCGAAGAGCTGTCCCGGCAACGTGAAACAGGGGCCCGCACGCGAGCCCCTGTTTCATGACGACTTGATTTCCCCGCAGGCGATCCGCCCGCCGGCGTCGCCGGCCGGCTGGGTCATGCCGTCGTCTTTCTTGGCATGAATGACGATCGATGTTCCGTCTTTCGTCAAGAGCGTCCCTTTTTCCCCTTCCCGGAGCGTCACATTCGGCGCCGTCAGCTCGACGTTGACCGTGCCGTCCTCCTTCACAATGATGTTCGGCAAATCGCCGGCGTGCGCCCCTTCCGGATGGAGAAGGCCGTGCTTTTTCCCGTCCGGGTTGTAATGCCCGCCCGCCGACTGAAAATCAGGCGGCTGGCAACTTCCTTTTTCATGAATATGAATGGCGTGCTCCCCCGGCGGGAGCCCTTCCAAATCGAGCTTCAACCGCACTCCTTCGGCTTGCTCCGTCAATTCCACCGTACCGATCCGATCGCCGTCCGCATTGATCATCTCCACCGTCCGGCTCGTTCCTTCATCTTGCCCGCAGCCGGACAACACGAGCAGCACGGCGGACATGATCGCATATGATCCACGCAACACAAACTCCCCCCAGCTTCATATCCGTTATCCGCCATTATTGCCGGGAAAGCGCCGGTTTATACATGCGGCGGCTGTTTTTGTCTGTCCTGTTTGCCGAGCAGCTGTTCTTCCAGCTGCTTCGCCTCCTTCTCCTGACGCCGGGAAATGACGACGATGAGCCGCATGGTAAACACCGCCATCAAGAAAAAGACGGCAAAGGAAATCGCCGCCGGAATGTATTCACGCTTGTCTTCCGGAAAGTACAAAAACAAGTTCAACACCCATGGCCACATCGCAAACAACCTTTCTGCCGTAAAATCATCTATCATTATAGCATAAAAAAGCCGCTGCCAACGCAGCCGGCTATAACGCAAACTTTTTCCTCAGCTGGGTGAAATCGATCCGCTCGCCGAGCGTCGGCGGCTTCGTCTTCGCCAAATACTTTTTGTCGTTTTCGATGAGCCGGAAGATCGTGTAGGCGGTAAACGCATCATCGAGCGCGCAATGGGCTTTTCCAACTGCTTCGTTTCCATACTCTTGCACCGCTTTGCGTAAGGCGGTTTGGTTTTTGTTGCCGAAAAACCGTTTATACTCCAAAGCCAAATCGCGGTGTTCGCCGGTGAATGGAAATGCGACTTGCGCCGACTGACAGTTTTCCCGGAGCACTTTCATGTCCATGCCGCCCCATGTAATGACGGTCGTCGGGCGCTCTCGGTCATACCGCCGGAGCAAGGAAACGAGATCAAAAAAGCTCATGCCGCCATCAATTTGCGCTTGGGTGATGTTGAGGAACGATTTGCACCGGTCGGTGAGTTGCGGAAAACGGAGCGGTTTCACATAGGAGGAAAATTGGCTCACGATTTGCTCCTCAACAACCGCAACAAGGCCGACTTCGATAATTTCCGGGCAAAACCCGCTCGGATTCGTTTTCGTCTCCGGCATCGTAAATTCGAAATCGAGAAACAAATATTGCGGGTCATCCATCGCCGCTTCCCCCCTTTCTTCCATACAGCCGTAATGGGTCTTACTTATTATTATATCACGTAGAAGCCATTGTTTATTTCTTTTTTCAGAAAAGGGCGAAAAAGAGGCGGATGCCGTGAAAGCGGAGTGGTCTGGAGAAACCCAAAGGACATCCCGCTATTTCTTCTCTACTTTGCGCTTTTCGTTATACGTTCTCTCCGTTCGGCTAAATCATCGCGAACCGTCCCTTCCCACGGGCGAACGCCGGAGTAGTACGCCGCACGGCTAATCAAATGAGCTGACACCGGAGATGTTAAAAAAAGAAAGACAATAGCCAACAACAAACGGGAATTGAAATGATCGTGCTTCAACCAAAAGTAAAATAACGTCCCCATTAAGATAAAAATCATCCCTAGAGTAGTGCTTTTGCTAATGGCATGGCTTCTCGTATAGACGTCAGGGAGGCGGAGGGCGCCGATGGCCGAAATCAACGTTAACAGCGCGCCAACCATGACGAGCAACATGATCACCCCATCAATGATTTCCGTCACGTTCAATCACAACCCCCTTTTGCAAAAACTTAGCAAACGCCACCGTGCCAAGAAATGCCAAAATTCCAATCAGCAAAATAATTTCTAAAAACACGCTCGTCTCCAATATGATGGACAGCACCGCCACAATGCCTGCCAGACAAATCCCAATCGCATCAAGCGCAATGACCCGGTCCGCCACAGTCGGGCCCTTGACAACCCGATACAGAAAGCAGATGACAGCAAGCGACAACAACGTCAGCGCGACATTGAACACCACCATCACCGGCTCACCTCCAAAATCGTTTTTTCAAATGATGTCTTGATTTGTCGGATGACTTCATCCACATCCGGAGCATCAATCGTATGAATATAAATCTCTTTCTTATCATCAGAGACGTCGATCACAAACGTTCCGGGCGTCAATGTAATCAAGCTCGACAACAGCGTAATTTCCCAGTTCCTTCTCACCTCAAGAGGAAGAGCGAAAATGCAAGGTTTCATGTCCAGCGACGGGGAAAGAACAATCTTCAAAACAGCCCAGTTGGCCAACAACAACTCTTTGATGAAAATGAGCGCCAGCTTTCCAATCACAAACAACGGTACGGCATAAAACGTCGTCGAGAAATATCTTCGCAGCACAAAAATGATGCCGAAACCAAGAAGATATCCAATGACAAACGATGATCCGCTAAACGAATCAGCAAGAAACATCCAAACGAATGCCAATATCACATTGATCAGCAATTGTTGCGCCATTTGCCTCTACTCCTTCAGCACGGACTCAATATATATTGACGGATCCGCCAACGTCGCCGCCGCCTGAGCGATATATGGACGAACAAATTCGGCCCCGACGCCGTATAAAACGGCCAAGGAAAGAAGCGCGACAATCGGCACATACAGCGGGGCGACTCGTTTTTGCTCATACCCGCGCGCTTCTCCCCAACAAGATTGAATAAAAATTTTCATCACCGAATAAAGCACAAGCAAGCTGGATAATAACACAACCAGCGCAAACAGAAGCTGTCCTTTTTCAAACGCCGCCCGAATAATGAGCGCTTTTCCGATAAACCCGCTGAACGGAGGAATGCCGCTTAGCGCAAGAGCGGAAAGGAATACGGTCCAGCTAAGCAGTGGATACGAACCGAGCAGTCCGCTGAACCGCCCGAGTTGATTCGTTCCCGCGACATACGCAATCGCCCCGATAATGAAAAAGAGCGCCGTTTTCATGACCATGTCTTGCAGCAAGTAAAAGATCGTGCCTTCCATACTTTCTTCTGTCATTAAAGAAATGCCAAACGCCATCACACCGATGGCCGCCACAATGTTATAAATGGCGATTTGCCGCATATCGCGGTAAGCCACGGCGCCAATGACGCCAAATACAACGGTCGCGATCGCCAACCACGCTAAAATCGTATGCGTATAGCCGACATCTTGACGGAAAATGAGCGTGAAAGTGCGCAAGATCGAATACACACCGACTTTTGTCAACAAGCCGCCAAACAACGCAAGCACAGCTGACGGCGGAGCGGAATAAGCCCCCGGCATCCAAACATAAAACGGAAACAACGCCCCCTTTAACCCAAAGACAATGAGAAAAAGCAAGCAAATGACCGTCAATACAGCAGTGTTGTCTGCTTGAGAAATCCGTACAGCTAAGTGCGCCATATTCAATGTGCCGGTCACGGCGTACAAATAGCCGACGGCGATGACAAACAACGCTGATGAAAACACATTGATCACCATATATTTCATCGTTTCCTGAAGCTGGATTTTCGTGCCGCCATGAACGAGAAGCGCATACGATGACATAAGCATCACTTCATAAAACACGAATAAATTAAAAATATCCCCTGTGGTAAACGCCCCGTTCACTCCGACAATGAGAAACTGAAAAAAAACATAGTAGTACATAGACGCCTGTTTCGAATCAATCGTGAAAAATGAATACAGGAGGCAAGCGAACGCGATCATGCTCGTTGTCAACACCAGGAGCGCTGTAAGCATGTCAGAGACGAGCGTAATCCCAAACGGTGCCGGCCAGTTTCCAACGTCCAGCTTCTGCATCCCTTCATGGTCGACAAGGCGCACAAGCCAAGCGCCCGCAGCGATGAGCACCCCTGCTGACACGAGGGAAATCATTTTTTGCGCTTTCAATGATTTCACACAAAACATCAAGATGACCGCTGTCGTCAATGGAATCGCAATCGGAAAAATTACTGCATTAGTCATGGTCTTCCTTTCCCCTCATCTGTTCAATATTGTCCGTCCCGATCTCCTGATAAGAACGATACGCCAAAACGAGCAAAAACGCCGTGACACCAAAGCTAATGACAATCGCCGTCAAAATCAGCGCCTGCGGAACAGGATCGACATAGTGTTCCGCCTGCACGTCAAGCAGCGGCGGCGCTCCTTTTTTCAATCCTCCCATCGTCAATAACAGCAAGTGCGCTCCATGGCTTAACAATCCCGTGCCGATAATGATCCGAAGCAAACTTTTGCTTAACATTAAGTACGTAGCGCCGGCAAACAAACAGCCGATGACAATAATCATGACGACTTCCATTTATTCATCCTCTCCTATCGTTTCGATAATCGTCATGGTCACCCCGACAACGACCAAATAGACTCCTAAGTCAAACAAGACGGCCGTATGGAGCGAAACATCCCCAAGCAGCGGCAGCATGACATGGCCATGGGCGTGCGTTAAAAACGGGACATCGAAGACTAAGCCGCCAAGACCTGTTCCTAAGGCAAACAGCAGCCCGACACCAATGAGCGTGCGATACGAAACCGAGATCATCGACCGGACGGTTTTGATGTCAAACGCCAGCAGCAGCAAAATGATGGCGCCGGCGGTAACGAGACCGGCAATGAATCCGCCGCCCGGGTAATAGTGGCCGGCGAAAAAAAGCTGAATCCCAAATAAAATGATCATAAACGTGACAACGGCCGTTACCGTCCGCAAAATGAGCTCATTCATATTTGCCGCTCTCCCCTTTCGGAGCTTTCAGCTTCACTAAAGCGTAAATGCCGAGTGCCGCGATCGCCAGCACACAAATTTCAAAAAGTGTATCAAATCCGCGGAAGTCAACTAAGATGACGTTGACAATATTTTTTCCAGCCGCTTTTTCATACGCGTTTTCAATATGGTATTGAGCGATCGATGCAAAGTTTTTCTCACTGTACGCCAACAAGGCGATCACGCTGACCAACGCGCCGACGCCAAGCGAAATAAGAGCGTTCCCAAGCCGGAATCGAACGCCTTTCTCATGGCGGCTGAGCTTCGGCAAATGATAAAAGCAAAGCAAAAACAGCGAAACAGAAATCGTTTCAATGACAAGCTGGGTCAATGCCAAGTCAGGCGCCCGGAACAACACAAAGAAAAGGGAAACCGTATAGCCGACCGAACCTAACGCGATAATCGCAACAAGACGTGATTTGGCCGCCACAGTCGTCGCTGTTCCGATCAAGGCGACCAACGCCAATATCAGTTCATGGATGCCCACTTCCGCTAAATGGCTTAGCGAGAGCCTTCCATCTACTTTCAAAACAATCGTTGCGACAAGCAGCACGATCATTACGGACAAAATATACAAGAAATACGTCCGAACATACCCGGTCATGTAACGGCTTGTCAGCGAATACGACTGCTCTTCCATCTGCCGCACGACCGTGTCATATAAGTGATTCAGTGAAAGCCGCTGCGAAAACGCGCCGTACACGCGCCTCCATGAATCAAACTTCCGATATAGCAACACGCCAAGGACAATCACTCCGATCGTCATCCACACTTCAATCGTCCATCCGTGCCAATGACTAATGTGCACGGAAAGCCCTTCCCGACGGAACAAGCCGTTAACAACAGCATCCACCGCCGGAGCAATCACCGTGTTGGACAACACATTCGGAAACAGTCCAAAACCGATGACAAGGACGGCCAGCACCACCGGCGCCACAAGCATCCCCACCGGGGCTTCATGCGGCCGTTTCGGCCATTCCGAAGGCCTCGGAGCGCCAAGAAACGTTTTCCCAACAAAAAGAAGGCTGTACAAAAAGGTGAACACGCTCCCCACCCAAGCGAGCACCGGAAACAAGATCCCCCAGACATCAAGCGAAAACAAATGGGCGTTCGCCACCTGCACCATGGCCGCAAAAAACATTTCTTTGCTTAAAAATCCGTTAAACGGAGGCACACCTGCCATCGACAATGAACCGATGACCGCAACGGTAAACGTGACGGGCATAACGCTGAGCAGCCCGCCAAGACGCCGGATATCCCGCGTCCCGGTCTCATGATCGACAATGCCGGCAACCATAAACAAGCTTCCTTTAAACGTCGCATGGTTGATTAAGTGAAACACTGCTGCCACCACGGCCGCCATATATAAACGACGATCGCCCGGATCGCCATGAAAAGCCAGCGCTCCAGCGCCAAGCAGCGACATAATCAACCCGAGCTGGCTCACCGTCGAATAGGCGAGCAATCCTTTCAAATCTGTTTGGCGAGCGGCATGAAACGATGCCCAACAAAGCGTCGCCATTCCAATGCCCATCACCAACCAAACCCATAGCGAAGAAACAGCAAAAATCGGAGTGAAGCGAGCCACTAAATAAATGCCGGCTTTCACCATGGTGGCCGAATGCAAATACGCGCTGACCGGCGTCGGCGCTTCCATCGCGTCCGGAAGCCAAATGTAAAACGGAAACTGCGCGGATTTGGTAAACGCGCCAAGCAAAATCAAGAGCATCGCCGGAAAAAATAACGGATGTTGCGGCCACGCATCCGCCATAGCCATCCAATCGCGAATACTGTACGACCCTCCACTCATGACCGAAAGCAATAAAAATCCTCCAAGCAAAGACAACCCGCCAAGCACGGTGATGAGCATCGATTTTTGCGCCCCATACCGCGAGCGTTCACGCTCATTCCAGTAGCCAATCAATAAAAAGGATGAAAACGATGTCAATTCCCAAAATAGATAGAGCGCCATTGCGTTGTCCGAAAGAACGACGCCAAGCATCGCTCCCATAAACAAAAGCAAATACACGTAAAAGTGGCCGAGTTTTTCCTTTTCCTTTGGCAAATAGTAAGTCGAATACAGCACGACAAGAGAACCGATCCCTGTGATTAGCAACGAAAAGAGTAGCCCTAACCCATCCATATAGACTTGAAAATCCATTCCTAGAGACGGAATCCAAGGGATCGTTTGTCCGTAGGGGGTAAGAGGGAGATGTTGAATAAAATATAAAAACAATAAGACCGGTAGTGGGAGCACAAACCATCCGGTATGAATCGAACGCACATATTTATACAAAAACGGAACGAATAAAGCATAAATCAGTGGTGAGACAATTGCCAAGTTTAACATGAACCATCCTCCTTCCCTATTGTTTCCCCTCACATCGCCCCGCTTATCCTACTTCGTATTGTATCATAAACTCCCGCCTCTGTCGGCACAACGGTCTGCTGAAAATCAAGCCAGACTTTCGCCGCCTATCTGTATACGAAAAATTCCTAAAAAAGTTTCCCCTTACGCTGCCAATCGCCAATCGCATCGTTTCGATCGAGCAGGTGATTTATATAGATGCAATTTAAAGATTTACCATTTGCAGCTTTTATCGACTGTCAGGCGACCGAACAACGCCGCTTCACAGACCCATATATGGGTCTGTGAAGCAGGTGGTTGTTCGGTCTTCCGTCACGCCTTGGCGTGACGGGGCAAGCCTATGGCTTGCCTTCGACAGTCGAAAATGGACAAACCGCTTTTCCGTCAAGGATATGTTAAACTTCTTCGTTGCATCTATAT
>NZ_JAFWFM010000042.1:0-14366 GCF_017515625.1 Geobacillus sp. | reverse complement strand
CGCTTTTTTTGCTGGTATTAGAGCGGTTTGGTCGGCGTCGGTTCGGCGTAGCCTTCTTTATATTTTTCATCGATCATATGCCGAATGTCTTTGATCGATTTCCCTTGATCGTAAGCGGCGATCGATTCAGCGGCGATCTCCAAGCAGACGCCGCATTTGGTCGCATGATCATCCCAGACGACCGAGCCGTCTTCTTTAGTTTCATAGACAAAGCAGTCATAACTGTTCTTATGGCCAGCTGATTGCCCGCAGCCGCAATAGCAAGGGATATTCTCAAGCAGCTCGCGGTGTTCGGCCGCCTGCTGGTACAAGACCGCCATCTCTTCTTCAAACGCGCTCAAAAAGCTTGGCAAATGCTCGATCGATTTTGTTGTTTCGCGAATATCGCCAGTAGCTGTTTTCGTTATATGCGAATGGCTTTGTTCTTGGCTGTTGCCATCTGCGCAGCCTGACAGAAGAACGCTAAACGACAACATACATGCCGCCATCCATACTGGACGTCTCAAATTTCTTCTTCCTTTCTTTTTGGTCGTTTCCTGGCTCGGTTATTGACAGTTTGAATGTATCATACTTTGTCTTGGGCGGCAATCATCTTGTAGCTAGGCGCGTTGCGCTCACCATTCCAGCATAAAAATGGCTGATCAAGGCAGTGCGTTTTCATAAGAAAAAAGAAGACGATGCAAAGGAAGAAGAGGCTTTGCATCGCCTTTCACTGCATTACTGGCCTTGCAGAAAATATTTTTCAATATCATCCAACATCAAGTGGGCCGCAAGTACTCCGCCAGCCGTGTTCCAAATCGTGTTGCTCACTTTGTACACCTTGCCTTGTTTCGCGACGTTTAAGTTTTGAAATAGCGGGTCGTTGATCCATTCTTTTTCAAGTTCGCTCGCTTTGCCGTCCCCCGTCTCATATGTAAAGTAGAACAGGATGTCGCCATCCATTGCTGGAATGCGTTCTTTCGTCACGCCGGTTTCCGCAAAGTCGTTTACGTTTTGCGATTCCGGGCGGGCGAAGCCAAGTTGATCCAAAATGACGCCGGAGAACGAGTCTTTATGGTAAATGCGCACGTCGCCGGCCTCAAAGCGGACGATCGAGACTTTCATGTTTAACTTGTCGCCGAGTTTCGCTTTTAAGTCTTCAATGCGCTTGTCATATTCAGCAATGATTTGTTTCCCTTTTTCCTCTTGGTTCACAGCTTTCGCATACAGCATAAAGTTGTCTTTCCATTTGCCGCGCAGCGTTTCTGAGAACACGGTCGGGGCGATTTGTTTCAGTTGTTCGTAAATTTTTTCATGGCGCATTTTGTTGCCGATGATCAAATCCGGTTTCAAGGCGGCGATCGCTTCCACGTTCGGCTCTGACTCCAAACCGAGCTCTTTGACGCCTTCCATTTTATCTTTAATATGGTCGTACCACGGATCGCCCGTCCACGATTTGACGGCGCCGACCGGCTTTATGCCTAGCGCCAGCAACGCTTCTGTTCCTTCGTTCGTCAAAATGACGACCCGTTTGGGTGTTCCTTTGATTTCGGTCGTGCCCATGGCGTGTTCGACCGTGTAGCTCACTTCCGCTTTCGCCCCATTGTTTTCCGCTGGTTTGGCTGTTTCTTCCTGTTTTCCGCCGCAGCCCGCGAGAAGCAGGAGAGAAAGAATGAAGGCGGAAAAAAGGGTGAGATGTCGTGATTTCACTAGCCAATCCCCCTTGAAGTTTGATAATGAATTTCATTTACGTTGATTATAATAAATAAAATTGAGAATCGTTGTCAACTATATCATAAGAAAATGCGAAAAAAACATTGACGATGAGAGTCATTATCAAATATACTTGACGATAGAGATATAGAGAATGAAGCAAGGGAGATCTCAGAGATGCTGGTGACAAACCGTCAAAAAATGGTTGGCCTTATCGGTTTGCTGATTGTGCTGCTTGCCGCCATGTGGATGAGCATCGTTTGCGGATATACCGATACGAGTTGGCGGCAGGCGGTGGCGGCTCTCATCGACAATAACGGATCGAATGCCCATTTAGTCGCGGCGACGGTTCGGCTGCCGCGAGCGTTGATTGCGGCTGCCGTTGGCGCAAGCCTAGCGATGGCCGGAGCGCTCATGCAAGCGCTGACGCGAAACCCGCTCGCTTCGCCAGGCATTTTCGGCATTAACGCCGGGGCCGGTTTTTTGATTGTTGTGACGGTCACCTTTTTTTCCATTTCTTCATTGCAAATGTTGTCTTGGGTCGCATTTATGGGGGCGGCGATGGCGGCGTTGATCGTGTTTGTGATCAGCGCCGCGGGGAAGGACGGGCTGACCCCGCTCAAAATGACGCTCGCCGGCACGGCGGTCGCGGCTTTATTTGCCTCGCTGACGCAAGGGATGCTGGCGATGAATGAAAAAGCGCTTGAAGAAGTGCTCTTTTGGCTGGCCGGGTCGGTCGCCGGCCGGAAGCTCGAGCTGTTGGCAGCCGTCTTTCCGTATTTGGCTGCCGCTTGGCTTGGGGCCATGTTGCTGGCGCGCCATGTCAACATCTTAATGATGGGAGACGATGTAGCGAAAGGGCTCGGGCAGCGGACAACCTTCATTAAAGCGGCCGCCGCTCTCTTAGTTGTCCTGCTCGCCGGCGGTTCGGTCGCTGTTGCCGGTCCGATCGGCTTTATCGGCATCATGGTGCCGCATATGGCGCGGGCGCTGGCCGGCGTCGACCACCGCTGGCTGCTTCCATACTGCGCCTTGCTTGGCGGGATTTTGCTTCTTATGGCCGATATTGGGGCGCGCTACGTTCTGATGCCGCGCGAAGTGCCGGTCGGCATCGTCACCGCCTTGCTCGGCGTTCCATTTTTCATCTACATTGCCCGCAGGGGGATCGCCGCAAAATGAAAAAATACATCACGGTCCGAATGGGAAAACACATCTCGTTTTTCTATGACAAAAAAGCTGTTGCGGTGCTCGCCGCGCTCATAGCAGCGGCCGTCTTACTTTTCCTGATCAGCATTGGCAGCGGCGAAATGCGCATGTCCCCGCTTGAGGCCGCTGCCGCGCTGTTCGGATACGGAGAGGAAATTCATCAGACGGTGATTGTGACGTTCCGCCTGCCGCGTGTGCTTGTCGCTTGGTTGGCCGGAATGGCGCTGGCTGCCGCGGGTGCCATTTTGCAAGGAATGGTGCGCAATCCGCTCGCTTCGCCGGATGTGCTCGGCATCACCGGCGGAGCGGCGGCCGCGGTCGTTGGCTTTTTGGCGCTATTTAGCGATGAAAACAACTCTTTGACCGTCAGCATCCACTGGCTGCCGCTTGCCGCCTTTCTCGGCGCAGCGACCGCTGCTTGGCTCGTATATATGCTGGCGTGGAAAAACGGCCTCGCCCCGCTTCGGCTCGTGCTTGTCGGCATCGGCGTTTCTGCGCTCATGCAGGCGTTGACGACACTGTTGATGATCACAGGACCCATCTATCGGGCGAGCCAGGCAAACGTGTGGATTACGGGCAGTGTGTATGGAGCTTCTTGGCAGCACGTTTCGCTCATGGCGCCATGGGTCATCGGACTGCTCCTTGTGGCGATATTGGCCGCGCGGCATGTCAATGTGCAGGAGCTGGGCGATGAGCTGGCGATTGGGCTTGGCGGCGCGGTCGAACGGCAACGGCTAGGACTTGTTTTGCTTAGCACCGCGCTCACCGGCGGCGCGGTCGCTTTCGCCGGTGGCATCGGCTTTGTCGGGCTGATGGCGCCGCATATGGCACGCCGGCTTGTTGGTTCGGCGTTTGGTGCGCTGCTTCCGACGGCAGCGCTGTTAGGCGGCGTGCTCGTCATGGGGGCGGATCTCGCCGGGCGGATGCTTTTGGCGCCGACGGAAATCCCGGCCGGCGTATTTACGGCCGCACTTGGTGCGCCATATTTTATTTATTTGTTGTACCGAACCCGGAAACCATAAATGAAGGAGGGGGCAAACATGCACGCGCTGCAGGCGAAAGAATTGACATTGTCGTACGGGGATGCGCTCATTATCGATCGGTTGAACTTGACGATTCCAAAAGGGAAAATCACGGTGTTCATCGGCGCGAACGGCTGCGGCAAGTCGACGTTGCTGCGCGCCTTGGCTCGTCTGTTGAAGCCGGCAGGCGGCGCTGTCTTGCTTGATGGAAAAGAGATTGCCAAGCAGCCGACCAAGGAAATCGCCCGCCGTTTGGCCATTTTGCCGCAGTCGCCTGTGGCTCCGGAAGGATTGACGGTCCTTCAGCTCGTCAAGCAAGGGCGTTACCCATATCAAACGTGGCTCAAGCAATGGAGCGACGAAGATGAGCGCGCCGTTGCGCGCGCTTTGTCAGCAACAGGACTGACAGAGCTTGCCGAGCGGCCGGTTGATTCGCTGTCCGGCGGCCAGCGCCAGCGCGCATGGATTGCCATGACGCTGGCGCAAGAAACGGACATCATCTTGCTTGACGAGCCGACCACTTACTTAGATTTGGCGCATCAAATTGATATTTTGGATTTATTGTTCGAACTCAATGCAACAGAACAGCGGACGATCGTCATGGTGCTTCACGATTTGAATTTAGCGTGCCGTTACGCCCATCATCTCGTCGCCATTCGCGATAAAACGGTGTATGCCGAAGGAAAGCCGGAGGATGTTATTTCCCGCCAGCTCGTGAAAGATGTGTTCCAAATGGATTGCCAAATCACGTACGATCCGATCTTTGGCACCCCGCTTTGCATTCCGTATGGGAAAGGACGGAGAATTTTACAGAAAGAAGGCGTATCGTGATGAGATTGCGTGAAGACGAAATGAAAACGTTGGAAACGTACCGTTTTTCAAGCGAAGCTGCTGATGTCTCGTCATCGATGTTGTTGGCCCGGCTGCTGAATGATGACGGGCAGCTCGCGAAGTATGTGGCGCACGTCCGCGCCGAGATGGGGGGCGGCAAATGACGCGGTTGCCGTTTCGATGCTCGTCAAGCGCCTAAGCTTTTTGGCGCCGATGGCCTTATACGCCATGTCGGTGTGGAACAAGCGGCTTGTGCTCGATCCTGAGCGAATTTGGCTTGATACGGACGGCGAAGGGGAAATGTGGATGCCGCGCTTTCGCCTTGCGCCGCCGGAAGCGGAGATGTGTGGCATTGAGCGCAGCGGTTGGCGCGAGCAGGCCGTTCGCGACGTGTTCGCCGGCTTGTTCGCTCCGCTCATCGTCCGGTTGCGGCGCCTGACGCGTGTATCGCCGCTCATCTTATGGGAAAATGTCTCGATTTATGTGTACTGGGTATATGAACGTTGGCTTGAGGATGAGTCGCTTGCTCCGGTCGCCGACCGGCTGCGCGATGATTTTTATTTCCTTGTTTATGACGCAGACGGCCGCCTGTTTGGCCAAAAAGACAATCCGCTCCGTCGCTTTTGGAAAGGCGCGAGCGGCATGCAGCGGACAACGTGCTGCCTATACGTGCAAACCAACGGGGGGACATGCTGCCAAACGTGCCCACTCAAAGCCCGCCAGCGGCAAACCGGGTGACCGGAAGGCCGCCGGTGGGCAGTTCCATATTTTTGACAAAATGTTTGCGAAATTTGTTGATTTTTGCCGTGATTTTCGTGAAAATGGAAGTGTGGACATCGCTTATTTTGGTGAAACGGCGAGGTAGCAATTGCATGGACAAATATACGGCCTTTTTCCATCACTTCACAGAAGCAGTGGTCATCTTGAATTTGCAAGGCGTGATCATTTACAACAATCCGGCTTTTGCCGGCTTGGCGCTGAGTGAAGAAGTACAGAGGACGCTGTCCGTCGAAGGACGGGCGTTGGTTGAACGGGTGAAACAGCGCCCGGCTGCCTTTCGCTGGGAGTTGCTTGGCGGCTTATTGGTTGCGGGGGTGTCGCCGATCATCGGTGAAAACGGACAGACGGCCGCCGTCTTATGCGTCCTGCGCCGTCAAGCGGAAGAGAGCGGGCTGCAGGAGCGGCTGGCCGAAGCGGAAAGGCGCTTGCAGCTGATCGTCGAACATTCGAGCGATTATGTATTGATTTTTTCCCGCCACGGTGAGTTGGCGTACATTCCGCCGTCGTGGAAACACAAAACGGATGAGCGCCATCCGATAACGTACAAAGATGTGCTGGCGTTTGTCCATCCGGATGATGCGCCGGCGGTGGCGCAAAAACTGGCTGAGCTATACGATACATATGAAACGCAAGCTGCAGAGTTTCGCAAACAAGGGGAGCAGGGCGAATGGATTTGGGTCGAAGCGCAAGGGAAGGCGATTCTCGACGAGGCAGGGGCATTGGATTGCGTCATTGTAACCGTGAAAAACATCAGCGAGCGGAAACGGTATGAAGAGAAGCTCTGTCAGCTTTCCTACTTCGATTCGCTTACCGGCATCGCCAACCGCAGCTATTTCGAGCGGCATATTCATGAGCTGATCGCGAGTCAGACGCCGTTTGCCCTTTGCTATTTGGATTTTGACAAATTCAAATGGATCAACGATCATTTTTCCCATCAAGCCGGCGATTACTTTTTGCGCGAGGCGGTCAAGCGCGTCGAGCGGGCGTTGCGTCCCGGCGACTTTTTTGCCCGCATCGGCGGCGATGAGTTTGTTCTCTTGTTGCCAAACATCACGAAAACAGAGATGACCGCCTTGGCCGAGCGGCTTGTCAGTTCGTTTCACGAGCCGTTTTATTACGACAAACAGCTCATCCAATCGACTTTATCGATCGGCATCGCTTTTTTCCCGAAAGACAGCGATCGGATCGAGCAAGTGATGAAATACGCTGATCAAGCGTTGTACGAAGTGAAAGAGCGGGGGCGGAACGGCTATGCCTTTTACCGCCCGACCGAGCATCGGCAGGCGGTGATCGAGCAAGATTTGCCGTTTGCCGTTATGCGCGGGCAGTTTTATTTATGCTATCAGCCGAAAGTGAGGCTTGCCAAAGGCCGGGCAATGGGCGTTGAGGCGCTGTTGCGCTGGCGCCACCCGGCGCTTGGCGACATTCCGCCGCTTGATTTCATCCCGCTGGCTGAAGAGAGCGGCTTTATTTTTGAAATTAACGCTATGGGTGTTGGAACGGGCGTGCCGCCAAGTGAAAGAATGGGAAAGAAAATTTCCCAGACTGAAGTTAGCGGTCAATTTATCGCCGTTTTTGCTCAACCGCCCCGAACTTGTCGAGCATGTGAAGCGCATTTTGCGCGAGACGGGGCTAGCGCCTGATCGGCTCATTTTAGAAGTGACAGAAAGCGGGCTGATGGAAAACATTGAGACAGGAAGACACATTTTAACCGAACTGCAGCGACTTGGTGTACAGGCGGCGATCGATGACTTTGGCACCGGTTTCTCTTCGCTCGCGTATATCCGCAATTTGCCGGTGTCGCTGTTGAAAATTGATCGCAGTTTTATTCAAGGCATTGCGGAAAATTCGAAAGATGCGACGATTGTCGATACGATCATTCATTTAGCCAAAAGTTTGGATATTGAAGTGTTGGCGGAGGGAGTCGAGACGGAGTCGCAAGTGGCGCTTCTGTCGCAAATGGATTGCGACTACGCGCAAGGATTTTATTTCAGCCGTTCGCTTGAAGCGGAAAAGCTGCAACAATGGCTAGAAGAACACAACCGCAACGCTTGCGGCGAACCGCCGGCGTAGCCGATCTTTTCCGTTCATTCTTTTCCTCGTTTTGCCGCACACTAACATTGAGCATGGGCAAAGAGGAGGAAACGAAGATGGAATTTGTGCCAAGAAGCGTCGTGATCGACGAGTTTATCGACACGCTTGAGCCGATGATGGAAGCGTATGGCCTCGACCAAGTCGGCATTTTTGAAGAGCATGGTGAAGGCAATCGCTATTATATCGGTTATACGATCAACAAAGATGACGAGATGATCACCATTCACATGCCGTTTGTCAAAAACGAACGCGGTGAACTGGCGCTTGAGAAGCAGGAATGGACCGTTCGAAAAGACGGTCGGGAGAAAAAAGGCTTTCATTCGCTGCAAGAGGCGATGAAAGAAATCATCCATTAACAAGCAGGCGGCCCAGCTCGGCCGCTTTTTTGGCTGACGGAAGGGGAGAGAGGAGCATGATTGCGGAACTCCGCATAGCAGATGAAAAAATGGCCGCTATGGTGCTACGCCTGCAGCGGCGGCGTATGCGATCGAGGCGCAGCTCATCGGCAGCACAGCGCTTCCGCCGCTTCACGATGCGATCGCTTCTCTGCAACGATGCAGCGATCGCTTTTTTGGCTATTTTCAAGGTGAATGGCTCGTTGGGGCGATCGCCTATGAGCGAAGCGGCCCGACGCTTCACCTTTGCCGGCTGATGGTCGACCCGGATTTTTTCCGCCAAGGGATCGCCAGCACGTTGCTTGACTTTGTCATCAAGCAAGAACCGTCGATCAGCGAGATCGTCGTGACGACCGGAAGCGGCAACGCGCCGGCCATTTGCTTTTACGAACGCCATGGGTTTCGCGCCATCGAGCGCATCGAAACACCAGAAAAAATCGAGTTACTGAAACTCGTGAAACGAAGCGGATGACAAGCGGGTGTGAGTTTTCAGTTGTGCATAATGCCGATCTTGGCCATACAGATCCAATGGCAGTGCTGCCGAAAGGCGCTCAAGCAGAGATGAAAAGCGGATCTGTTGCGTTTCGTTTGCCTGAGCGGGCGGTTGAATGATCGATAGATGAATAGAGAGGAGAAGCAAAGGAACACATGGGGACAACCTTGTATTTGACCAGACATGGGGAAACGAAGTGGAACGTCGAAAAGCGGATGCAAGGATGGCAAGACTCGCCGCTCACGGAAAAAGGGCGGCAAGACGCCATGCGGCTTGGAAAGCGGCTTGAAGCGGTGGAATTGGCCGCGATTTTCACAAGCACAAGCGGCCGGGCGCTGGAAACGGCCGAGCTCGTCCGCGGCGGGCGGCTCATTCCGATCTATCAAGACGAGCGGCTGCGAGAGATTCAACTTGGCGATTGGGAAGGCAAGACGCATGACGAGATTCGGCAAATGGATCCGACTGGGTTCGATCATTTTTGGAACGCGCCCCATCTGTACGCTCCAAGGCGAGGCGAGCGGTTTTGCGACGTGCAGCAGCGGGCGCTTGAAGCGGTGCGGCGCATCATCGAGCGGCACGAGGGAGAAACGGTGTTAATCGTCACTCACGGCGTTGTGCTGAAAACGCTTATGGCGGCGTTCAAGGGCGCGCCGCTTGACCAGCTGTGGGCGCCGCCGTATATGTACGGCACGAGCGTGACGATTGTGGAGGTGAATGCGGACGTGTTTCGCCTGGTTGTGGAAGGCGATGTTTCCCATCTAGAAGAAGTCAAGGAAGTATAGATAGGGAAGAAGGATGGAGAATTGGAGGCGGCGCTGTTTCTTCGGTTCATCGCCATAATATGCGCTTGGCCAAGCGGATCGGTTTCTTGCGCCATCATGCATCCTCATTCATGATTCAAGAAATGGATGAAAGCTATGAGTGGGCGCCTTCCAGTACAACGTTTGGTGAAGAACTGCTTTTTCTTATCAAGTCTAGTTATCCAAAAAAACAGCCCCGTTTTCCTCGATCGGGAAGCGGGGCTGCGCCGTTTATACGAGCCCGAGCCATCTCGCTAGCTGTGCGGTCGTAAAGGTGACCGCAATGGCAATCGCTGTCGGCAAGGCAAAGGCGACGAACGTCCATTTTGCGCTTTTCGTTTCTTTGTAAATGTTGACGAGCGTCGTGCCGCATGGGTAGTGAAGCAGGGAAAACAGCATCATATTAAGGGCGGTGAGCCACGTCCAGCTGTGGTCGAGCAAAAGTTGTTTAAGAGAATGCAGACCATCGGCTTCGATGAGCGCCCCCGCGGATAAATAGCCCATCAGCAAAATCGGCACGACAATTTCATTGGCTGGCAAGCCTAAAATGAACGCCATCAAAATGTAGCCATCCAATCCCAATGCTTTGGCAAATGGGTCAAGCCAGTCGGCTAAATACGCCAGCACGGTCGTATCTCCCACGTGAACGTTGCCGAGCACCCATGTCAGAATGCCGGCCGGCGCCGCAACCGTTACCGCCCGTTTCAGCACATAGAGCGATTTGTCGAGGGTGGTCCGGATGATCGTCTCCATGATTTTCGGGCGTCGGTACGGCGGCAGCTCCAGCGTGTAATGGGTCGGAATGCCGCGCAAGGCCGTCTTGGATAAGACCCATGAAACGGTCAACGTGACGACGATGCCAAACAACACCATGGCGACGACCACACCTGCTGTCACGAACGTGTTCCATCCGCCTGTATAGCCGGCTGCCATAAATAAGGAGGAAAGCAGGATCAGCGTTGGCCAACGTCCATTGCAGGGGACGAAGTTGTTGGTCAAAATGGCCAGCATTCGTTCGCGCGGTGATTCGATAATGCGCGTCGACATGATGGCCGCCGCGTTGCAGCCGAAGCCCATGGCCATCGTCAGTGATTGTTTGCCATGCGCCCCCGCTTTTTTAAACAAGCGATCCATGTTAAAGGCGACACGCGGCAAGTAGCCATAATTTTCGAGCAACGCGAATACGGGAAAGAAAATCGCCATCGGCGGCAGCATCACGCTGACGACCCAAGCCGTGCCGCGGTATAGGCCAAGTACAATGAGGCCGTGCAACCAGTCGGGGGCGTGAATCGCTTGAAAGGCCATGGTGAGATACGTTTCGATCGTTCCGAACAAGCGGGCGAGCGAATCGGAAAATACGTTGGCGCCGGCGATCGTCATGTACAGGACAGCGGCGAGAAGCGCCAGCATAATGGGAAATCCCCACCGCTTCGACGTGACGATCCGGTCAATTTGTTCCGTTCGATCACGTTTTGCGACCGCTGTATGCGTGACACATTCTTGAGAAAGCGCAGCGGACGTTTGGAAAATGGCAGACACGATCTGTTCACGCGTGTCAGCCGGTGCTAATGACTTGGCTTCGTTCATGAGCTGGTCAAACTGATTTGACAGATCCGCAGCAGGCATACGCGTTCCCCTCCTTGATCAATGGTTGCGGCGGTTGTTTCAGCGCTTGAAGCAGCGATGCATCACCGTCAAGGAGACGAAGAGCGATCCAGCGAGCAGGATACGTGTCTCCCATCACGTCTTTCACGAGTGGAAGAAGTTTGGCAATGCCTCGTTCGATTTCCGGGCTGTACCGGATGGAAAGCGGGGTGGTGTTGATGCGGCCATGCGCCATGGCATCCACTGTATCAAGCAGTGCATCGATTCCTTCCCGGTTGCGGGCCGAGATCGGCACGACCGGCACGCCGAGTTTGACGGCTAATTTTTTTGTATTGATATGAATGCCTTTCTTTTTCGCTTCATCCATCAAATTGATAGCGATAATGACGCGGTCGGTCATTTCCAATACTTGAAGCGCTAGATTCAAGTTGCGTTCTAATGCCGTCGCATCGACGACAACGACCGTGACGTCAGGACGTTGAAACAGAAGAAAATCGCGCGCCACCTCTTCATCGGCTGAATTGGAATAGAGCGAATACGTTCCCGGCAAGTCGACGATCCGGTACAATGCGCCGCGGTGGCGGCATTCTCCTTCGGCATGAGTGACCGTTTTCCCGGGCCAGTTGCCGGTATGTTGGCGCAGGCCCGTTAAGACATTGAACAACGTGCTTTTGCCGGTGTTCGGATTTCCCATTAAGGCAATCGTATACGTCATATCAGTCATGGTGGATCTTCTCCCCGTAAATATAGTCGCTTTCTTCTTTCCTTAATGCGATCGTCGTGCCACAAACGCGATAGGCGGTCGGGTCGCCAAGCGGGCTTCTTTGTCCCACCTTCACTTCCCCGCCGGGTACAAATCCCAAATCAAGCAACCGCCTTTTTAAAATAGGATCAGGAACATCAACCTTTTCGATGCGAAATCGATCGCCCGGTTTCATATTGGAGAGGCAGCAGTGTTTTGCTTTTGTCATAAAAGTTTCCCTCCGATTAATATTTTTTGTTAAGGACATTTTTTTGGATTAGACCAACTTTTGAATTTATCATATTCCAGTTGCCTCGCTGTTGTCAACAAATTCGTTTCATCTTTTTCTGACAGAGTTGTCGAACCAACAACTATTCAAAACAGTAGGAAATCATGTTATCATATGAATAGTCTGAACAAATTCCAAAAACGCTAACCGGCAAGAAAATGGAGATTCCGATCCGCAAGCTGCTCCTTGGCTTCCCGCTCGAAAAGGCGGTCAACCCAGGCTCGATGGCCAATCCAGAGGTGCTCGACTTTTTCCTCGAGCTGGCGAAGACGCTGGCGGCGAAGACGCAGACAAGCTGAAATGCGAAAGGTTGTTATTAAGTGACGATGCTTAATAACAACCTTTCTATGTATTAGTGAATTATAAATAGAGGAGTCGGGGGTATGGAAGAAAGCAAGCGGACTAGGCTAGTTTGGAAATCCATCGGTGATTGAGGAGCGGACGACGGTGAAAGAGATGTTGGGGCGATGAGACGAGACGGTGTCCGTTTTCATGATGAGAAAGTCCGGAAGATCTGTTTAGGAGAACCTTCCGGGCTTCATTTGCGGCGACGATGATTCGGAGTTTTAGTATGACGTAAGCAGGGGGATGTTGTTTGATGATGGCTATGTTCACACAGGATATGGAACAAGCGTTCAACGTCGAAGAGATCAACGAAATGGAGCGGACTGACGTCTAGTACATATTGAGCGCCGTCTTGACCCGCCTGATCTCCTTTTTGTTTTCGAACAGCTCTTCAACTAAAATGTTTTGGCCGTTGGCGACATCGGTGATCCGTTTGTCCATGTCGGCCACTTGCTGGCTTAATTGGTTGAGTTGTTCATTCGTTTGCTGCACTTGTTTGGCGAGCTGGTCGACTTGCTCATGAGTTTGCTGTACTTGGTGATTCAGCTGCTGCACTTGGCTGTTAAGGTGTTGGACTTGTTGGCCCAGTTGCTGCACTTGTTCGTTTGTTTGTTGCACCTGTTGACCGAGCTGTTGCACTTGCTCGTTTGTTTGTTGCACCTGTTGGCCCAGTTGCTGCACTTGTCCGTTCGTTTGTTGCAGCTGCTCGGCAAGTTCTTTAATGGCTTGCCAAATCATTTCATTTGTAATATCCCCCATTCGACAATCTCCTTTCTCGTTCGATTCTCTCTCTATTATACATGACGAAAGATGGGAACGATAGAGAAAAGATGGCGAAATGTTTTTCTTTGCGGCGCGCCCCCTCGATGTGATATAACAAAAGAATGTCAACAGTACACTATTGGAGGATGGGCACTGTGATCCGTGTCAGCCATTTGCATAAATCGTTCCGCGTCCATCGCCGCGATGCGGGATGGCTTGAGGCGGTGCGTCATTTATGGCGGCGCGACTATCGCGTCATTGAGGCGGTGAAGGACGTTTCGTTTACGATTGAGAAAGGGGAAATCGTCGGCTTTTTAGGGCCAAACGGGGCAGGGAAAACGACGACGATGAAAATGTTGGCCGGTCTCTTGCATCCGACGTCAGGAGAGATCACGGTCGGCGGGTTTGTGCCGTTTGAGCAAAAGCCGGAGTTTAAAAAAATGATGAGCTTGGTGATGGGGCAAAAAAGCCAGCTCATTTGGGACATTCCGCCGATGGAGACGTTTTTGGTCAATAAAGCGATTTATGACATCGACGATCGGTCGTTCCGCCAGACACTCGAGGAATTGACGGAGCTGCTCGACTTGGCGCCGCTTCTTGACAAGCCGACGCGTAGCTTGTCGCTTGGCCAACGGATGCGCTGCGAGCTGGCGGCCGCGCTGTTGCATCGGCCGCACGTGTTGTTTTTGGATGAGCCGACGATCGGGCTGGACGTCCATACGCAGGAAAACGTGCGCCGCTTTATCGTCGACTACAATCGGGAGCACGAGACGACGATTTTGTTGACGTCGCATTACATGGGGGATGTTGCGGCGCTTTGCGACCGGGTGATGATCATTAACTACGGGCGATTGATTTACGATGGGGAGCTGTCGGTGCTGACGGAGAAGCTGGCGCCGTACAAGCGGCTTGAGGTTCGGTTTTCTCGGCTGCCGAATGTCGATTGGAGCGAGTACGGCGAAGTGGTGGAAATCGAAGAAGGAACGATTGTGCTCAGGGTGGCGCGCGAGACGGCGGCGGAGACAGCAGCGCGGTTATTGGAACGGTTTGATGTCCGCGACATCAACATCGAAGACCCGCCGCTTGAGGAAGTGATTGCGCGCGCGTTTTGGGAGGAACACGTATGATTCGCAAATATATCGCCCTATTGCGGATGAAATACATCGAAATGCTTGCGTATCGGCTTGCGACGTTCGTCTGGATGACGGGCGCCATCACGCAGCCGCTCATTACGATGTTTGTCTGGATGAACATTCATCCGGAAGAGAGCGAGTCGTTTCTGTTCTATTTTATGGCGGTGATTTTTGTCG
>NZ_JAFWFM010000041.1:0-5509 GCF_017515625.1 Geobacillus sp. | reverse complement strand
TGGCTGGATCTGTAGTAAAATGAAAGTGCTCTTGCATGGGGGATCTCTCCTTTCGAATGTTGGGTGACACTTTCATTCTACTGGAGATCCGCCAGCAAGGGCTATTTTTATGCTTGATCAAGTTTATCTAGCACCACGGGTATAAAGATATTTTGTTAGTCATTTCCGCCGCTTTGTGCTTTACGGCCGGGGCCGAGCGGCGAGACGCTTTTGAAACGTTTCGCGCCAGCTTGCGGATAAGGCCGGATGGCTGGCGATTTGCTTCATGGCAGCAACATTGTCGCGCTCATGATAGTAAATGTGATTGATATACGCGATGGATAGCGCCCCCACGCCCCGTTCGACGAGAACGAGCGGCGCGCCTGGAGCGACGACGCCCTCTTTGAGAACGCGAAAGTAAAACCCGCTTTTTCCTGTCTGGCAGACGGCTTTCGGCAAATCGGGCAGCTGATGTTTGAACGCCAATTTGGAGCACGGCTGGCGCGGCTGCGACACTTGTACGAGCGCTGTGCCGGCGGCATAAATGTCGCCAAGACATACATCGTCTTCCGTCAACCCGAGAAGCGTCCAGTTTTCGCCAAACGCCCCCGCCGTAAATGGGCGGCCGTATCGCTCTTCCCAATAGACGAAATGCTCGGACGGATAGGCGCAAATCGCTTTATCTTCTCCTCCGTGATGGACGAGGTCGGCTTGTCCATCTCCAGCCAAGTTTTGTTTGCCGACCGCAACGGGATGAGCGACCGGCGTTTTGTCAATGCCGGTTGTGATCCGCTGGCCGCCGATGTGGAGCGTTTTCGGCTTCCCGACATTAATGGAGAGAATCTGCATCGCGTTCACCCCCATACCGCCTCGGCGATGAGCCGGAAGCTTGCGAGTTTATCCTCGAAGTCGTATGTAATCGTCACGAGCATGATTTCCTCTGTTTCATACGTTTCGCTCAGCCGATACAGCTTGTCTTTGACGCGCGTCGGACTGCCGACGATCATCCGCCGCCGGTTGTCTTCCACCCGTTTGCGCTCATACGGGCTGTACGGATACGCAGCCGCTTTTTCCGGGCTTGGCGTGCCGTTCAGCGCCATCCCTTGCTCGATCATAAGAAGCGACAGATCAAGGCTGCCGGCGATCCATTCCGCTTTTTCATCCGTTTCGGCGCAAATTGCAAACACCGCGACCATTCCGTGCGGCTCGGCCAAATACGGCGATGGAACAAACCGGTCACGGTACAGCCGCATATAATGTTCGCCGCCTTCCCCGTTGATAAACTGGGCGAACACATACGGCAGCCCTTTATCGGCTGCCAGCTTCGCCGTTTCCGAACTGGAGCCGAGCAGCCATAGTTCCGGCGGGGACTGCACGATCGGCGTCGCCTTGACGCCATAAAGCGGGTGGACGGGCGGAAGCGCATCGTGCAAATACCCAAGCAAGTCATCGATTTGCTCCCGATAGCGATCCGCTGAACGCGGCCGGCCGTCTTGGAGCGCCATCGTCGCCCGCGGCATGCCGCCGGGTGCCCGCCCGATGCCGAGATCGACGCGGCCGGGATGAAGGCCGGCAAGCACATGGAAGTTTTCCGCCACCTTGTACGGGCTGTAATGCGGCAGCATCACGCCGCCTGAGCCGATGCGGATGCGCGACGTTTTCGCTCCGATGTGTCCGAGCAGCACTTCCGGCGACGAACCGGCAAGGCTGTTTGTATCGTGGTGTTCCGACACCCAAAACCGCTTATAGCCGAGCTGCTCAACGTGTTGGGCGAGCTTGACGGTGTTCTCGAGCGCTTCTTCTGCCGTCATGCCTTCGGCGATCGGCGACTGGTCGAGGACGCTCAGTTGCAGCGCCATTGCGATTCCTCCTTCTTCCGCCGCAGCGGTGGAAATAATGATTAGTTTCTATTATGCGCTGTTTTGCTTCGGTTTGTCCATTCATTTGTCCACCCGCCTAGCAAAAAACCGATCCGCCGTCGGCGGATCGGCCAATCCCGTCAAGATGCGCGGCAGTGCGGCGATAATAAAACATCGGGTGGGATACGGGCGGTGCGGCAGCTGGCCCGTACACGCGCGGGGTCATGTGTTTATTCATATAAATCAATGCACAAACGCCTCCTTTCCGTCGTCTATGTGGCATCATATGCCGAGCTGTGCAGTTCGGTTTGGGCGCTGGATTTGTGACACCCGCCTTCCTTTTGATATAATGAAAGAAAATATTGGAGAAAGGGTGTTGTTGATGCCAGCTGTCGAATCGAACATGTTTCCCCTCGGCAAACAAGCGCCGTCGTTTTCCCTCACGAATGTCATCGATGGCAACGTCGTCCGTCTTGAGGATGTGAAATCGGACGTCGCAACTGTCATTATGTTCATTTGCAATCACTGCCCATTTGTCAAGCATGTCCAGCACGAGCTTGTTCGCCTCGCGAACGATTATATGCCCAAAGGGGTGTCGTTTGTCGCCATCAACTCCAACGATGCGGAACAGCATCCAGAAGATTCACCCGAAAACATGAAAAAGGTGGCGGAAGAGCTCGGCTATCCGTTTCCGTATTTGTACGATGAGACGCAAGAGGTGGCGAAAGCATACGACGCCGCTTGCACCCCGGACTTTTACATTTTCGACCGGAATCTGAAATGCGTCTACCGGGGCCAGTTGGACGACTCGCGCCCGAACAACGGCATCCCGGTCACCGGGGAGTCGATCCGCACCGCGCTGGATGCTTTGTTGGAGGGCCGCCCGGTGCCGGAAAAGCAGAAGCCGAGCATCGGCTGCAGCATTAAATGGAAACAAGCACTGTAACAATGTGCTTGACTTTTCATTGTGAAGCGGGTATGATGGAAAAAGCATCATTCGTTCGTTGCGGAATCGCCACCGCCGTGCCGTTGGCTTGCGAGTGCAGCCGGCACGGCATTTTTGTGGCCGCGATCTACTGAACAAATTCACACTGGCGCCGCCTCGGAGCGGCAAGGATGGATGAGAGGAAGGGCTTCCATTGTTTTTGTTTCCTTTCCTTGAGTTTTCGTAATTTATGTTATGTAAACAAAAGGAGAACGAGGAGATGGCGGAAGGGCGATATTGGGTGTTTGTGTATGGAACGTTGCTGACTGGCGAAGAAAACCATGAAGTGGCCGCTCCATACGTTCGCGCCGCGTGTCCAGGGAAAGTAAACGGCCGCTTATACAATGTCGGTCCGTACCCCGCGCTTGTGCTTGGAGAAGAGGGGGAAGTGGAAGGGGAGTGGCTGACGGTGACGGAAGAAGGGCTCAAGGCAATGGATGAGCTCGAGGATTACGTTGAAGGGCGGCGCGATAACGAATACGAACGGGTGTGGGTTCGCGACGCGCGTAAACCGATCGAAGGATATGTGTACGTCTATCCGCCGGAAAAAGCGGCCGGCTTGCCGCTTATTCCGTCCGGATCATGGCGGCGGCGTGAGGAGAAAATGTAACATCTAGAAACAGCCTGTGAGGAACGGTCATCCTCTGGGCTGTTTATTTTTTACATGAACATGAAAACGGTTGCAAAAAATCGTTATAAAAATACAGAAAAATTGCTAAAAAAGTGTTGCCAAACGGCCACTCTTTTTCTATAATAAAAGCATGTTAGAAAAATAAACGTACGAATGTGAGGTAATGTGACATGTCAAAAACGTTCGTTTCCTCCACCCAAACGGGATTGCTCGAACAAATTAAAGAAACGATCCAACAAAAGAACGTTGAACTTCTTCATTTGCAGTTTGTCGACATTGAAGGGATCTTAAAGCACGTGACCGTGACGGCTGAACAGCTTGATGATGTTGTCGAAGGGAAAATCATGTTTGATGGTTCGTCGATCAAAGGCTTCTCGCCGATCAACCGTTCCGACTTGTATCTTCTTCCGGATTTGAATACGTTTGCTGTTTTGCCGTGGACGGTCGAGGAAGGCTATGCGGAAGCGCGCTTTCTCTGCTCGGTGACCAATCCGGACGGCACGCTGTTTGAAGGCGACCCGCGCAACGTGCTGAAAAAAACGATCGAGCGGGCGGCGGAAAAAGGATATACGATCTCGGTCGGTCCGGAGCTGGAGTTTTTCCTGTTCAAAGCCGATGAAAACGGCAATCCGACGCTCGAGCTCCATGATGGCGGCGGTTATTTCGAACCGTCTCCGAAAGACTTGGGCGAACGCGTTCGCCTTGAAATTTACCGCGCCTTAAAAGCGATGGGCTTTACGATTGAAGCGTCGCACCATGAAGTGGCGGAAGGCTAGCATGAGATCAACTTCAAATATGCCGATGCGCTCGGTGCGGCTGACAATGCGACGACGTACAAATGGGTTGTCAAAACGATTGCCAGCAAGTTCGGCCTCCATGCGACGTTTATGCCAAAACCGGTGTTTGGCATCAACGGTTCAGGCATGCATGTCAACATTTCCCTCTTCAAAGATGGGGAAAATGCGTTCTTTGATCCGAACGATGCGAACCAGTTGTCAGAAACAGCGTACCAATTCATCGCGGGCTTGCTGAAAAACGTAAAACACTTCGCGGCGGTTACGAACCCGCTTGTCAACTCGTACAAACGGCTTGTGCCAGGGTATGAAGCGCCTTGCTACATCGCTTGGTCCGCTTCCAACCGTTCGGCGCTCATCCGCATTCCGGCCAAACGCGGCGTTGCGACGCGCGTTGAGCTCCGTTGCCCGGATCCGTCGGCGAATCCGTATTTGGCGTATGCCATCATCGCTGCCGCTGGCCTTGACGGTGTCGAAAAAGGGTTAACCGCTCCGGCGCCGATTGATGAAGACATCTTCCATATGTCGGAAGAACGACGTGCGGAGCTTGGCATTGACAACTTGCCGGAAAACTTGGGCGAGGCCATCGCAGCGCTAGAAAGCGGAGAAATCGGCCGCGCGACGCTTGGCGAGCACGTATTCAACGAATACGTCGCGATGAAAAAAGACGAATGGAACAGCTACCGCACGGCGGTTCATGCTTGGGAAGTCGAGCGGTATCAAGGAAAGTTCTGATCGAAAGCCACCATCCAAAAGGTGCCCCGTCGCCATATTCGGGGCGCCTTTTTTCTGCAGGCGGCTGTTTGTCTTGATGGACGGCCGCGCGGCGCCTTCCGCCCGTCGGCCGCCAAGCCGTCGGTGTTCGCAACGTCATCTTGCGCGTGGGGAGGAAAAGATGACTGCATTTTTTTATTTTTTAAATTCATAGTTGACATCTATGAATAATGAGATTTAAATTATAAGTAACGCGCTCAACCATTGCAAACGGAGGGAAACCAATGAAAAAACTGATCGTTTTTGTGTTTGTAGGATTTATCGCCCAGCTGATTGACGGCTCGCTTGGAATGGCGTATGGCCTCACGTCGTCGACGTTGTTATTGACGTTCGGCGTTGCTCCGGCCGTCGCCTCGGCGTCCGTTCATTTGGCGGAAGTGGTGACGACAGCGGCGTCCGGCGCCTCTCACTGGAAATTTGGCAACGTCGATCGAGCCATGGTCGGGAAGCTCATTATTCCTGGGTCGGTCGGCGCGTTTATCGGAGC
>NZ_JAFWFM010000040.1:0-5795 GCF_017515625.1 Geobacillus sp. | reverse complement strand
TGCTTGATTCACCCCTTTGTGCGCCGCTAACATGTTCGCAGCAGACTGTTGCGTAGTTGCCGCTGTTCCGTTTTTATTTTCCGCCTTTGCCCCTCCTCCTCCCCCGTTGCTGCATGCGGCCAAAATCGATGCAACCAACGCAACTGACAACAACGTAGACACATTTCGTTTCACTGTTTTCTCCCCCTTCAGTTGATTTGATTTACACCTTCAGCGTACGCCATTTCTGCCTTTTCCCCTAGTGATTTGTATCACCAAGGAGCGGCCATGTTTGAAAAGTTCGTGAAATAATGAGCAATAAATATTCGCAATGTAGCAACCGTAACGAATGTAGCCCTATTCACTAACGGAGAACGACCTTCCTCTTTGCGGATCGCCATTTTCCATCCTTTCGTTGAGCTTGTACCTCCGCAAACCAAAAAGAGGCCAAAAGCATATGCTTTTGGCCTCTTTGGATCTGGAATCGGATTTTACGATGCGTATCGCTTCGTCGGTTCGCCGGCTTTTTTGCCAAATACGAGCCGGTTCAGCAAGAAGCAAATAAGGGCAAACAAGCTAAGGAGCAGAAAACCGAGCACGTACGAACCTGTTGCATCTTTCAGGATCCCCATGACAATCGGCGGAAAAAAGCCGCCAAGTCCGCCCCAGGCACCGACAAGGCCGGTGACGGCGCCCGTTTCGGCTGGGAACAGCTGCGGCACGAGTTTGAACACCGCACCGTTGCCCAGCCCAGACATCACGGCCACAAACAAACAAGCCGCTGTCATCACCCAAATATTTTCCATTCCAAACGCGATCACCAACGCGCCGATTGTCATTCCAGCGTAGACGAACGTCAACACCCGTTCAGCTCCGATTTTATCGCCAAGATAGCCGCCGACTGGCCGCGCGAGCGTAGCGAGTACAGTAAACCCAGCCGCGCGCATCCCAGCATCCACTGGCGTCAACCCATACAAGTCAACGAGCAGCGCCGGCAAGTAAATGCCGAAAGCAACAAACGCCCCGAACGTAACAAAGTAAAAGAGCGACAACGTCCACGTATGTTTATATTTCAATACCGACAGCGATTCACGCACCGTTTTTTGTTGTTTCGGTTTCGGCATATCCGGTGTGAAAAACCAAACGAGAACGAGCATGACGACAACCGGAATGATCATCCCCCAAAAAGTCCAAGGCACACCAAACGCTGCGGCAATCGATGGAACGGAAAACGAAGCAACCGCCGTGCCGATGTTGCCCATCGCGTTAATCCCAAGCGCCGTCCCTTGCTTTTCCGGCGGAGTCAAGCGGGAAACGAACGTCATCGAAATGGCGAACGACGTTCCGGCCATGCCGATGAAAAACGCCCAAAACAGAAGCATCGCATACGAATCTGCAAACCCTGCGCCAACAAGCGGAATGACAAGAAACAAGAGCAGCAGCGAAAACAGCCTGCGCCCGCCGATCTGGTCCGTCCAAATGCCAAGCGGCACACGCATGATCGAGCCAAGCAGCACCGGAATGGCGACCAAAATGCTTTTTTACGTCGATGTCAGCCCGTACATTTGCTGAAACGTACTCGCAAGCGGCGAAAACACGGCCCACACGACGAATGAAAACAACATGGCGAACGTCGTAATCGGCAGCAGCGCCTTTTGTTTATTCATGAAAAGCCCCTCCCAAACTTTCAAAATTTGTGACGCTGTTTGTACTTCCATCATACACAGGAAAAGGAAACAGATTTGTGAGGCTTATCACATTCTTGCCTGTTGTCACCATTTTGCCACAAGCGTTGTCACGGTTTTGTCACATCCAAAAAAAGAAAAAGCCCGTCCCCAAAAGGAACGGACACGATTTGGCAGAACGTTTTTCACATCCGAACGATAAGAAACGCTGTTGGGCGCACACATCTCTTCCGCCCCGTCTACGGAAACAACTTGTTTTCTCACCCACTCCGCCCGTATCTCCTGCCTCATAAACAACCAATACGCGATCGCAAAGCAGATGAGAGTGGCGGCAATGAGCGCGGTCACCTGCGGCCAAATGAGCAGCAAACTTTGCGAGAATGGCAAGGGGGTCGCAACAGCGCCGGCCGTTTGCTCCACCGTGACGATCCCTAGCGTTCGGACGTCCGGCGAAAAAGGCGGTTGTTGATTCATTGAACAAGTAGCTCGGCGACAATCTCATGAGACCAAGCACCAACTCTTGACGGCCGACCGCCTGCTCGACGGACGTAATGGCATCAAACTGCAAAAACGATTTCGCAAACACTTCCACGATCATCGAGTAGAAAAGATTGAAAAACAGCCAAACGGCCATCGACGACAACGCGGATGTCGCCGCCTGGCGGAAGACGACGGAAAACAAAATGCCGTGATTCAGCCAAAAGGCGATATACACAAGACATAACAACAAAAAGCAGACCATGCGGGCAAACTCTTCGAAAGTAGGCGGAATCACCAAGACCAAAATGCCCAACGCCATCACGAGCAGGCCGAGCGAAAGAAACAAAACAGCATTCAACAACAGCGCAGCGACAAACACCAAAAGGAGGAAGCGCAGCGCCGACCGGGCCCGAGACCTTTATAGTCGAGTTGAACCACGAATGATCTTTCAACAAAAACGGGGAAGGGCGCCTGCTCCTCCCCCGTATGTTTTGAACACACATCCAACATCCGCCGCATGCGCCCGGGCAACCATCTCACGAACGCCGTAGCGCCGTCATTTTAAGCGGCTGTTTTTCACCGCCTTCTTACCGTTGGCTTCGCTCTTTTGTCCGCAGCGCCTTTGGAATGTAAACACAATACGGCTCGCTTTCCAAATAGTCGCCCGTTACAGCGTAAGCGCGTGAACGAGAGCCGCCGCACACATATCGGAACTCGCAGACGCCGCATTTTCCTTTATATTTGTCCGGATTGCGCAAGTCTTGGAAAATCGGCGAGTGTCGGTAAATGTCCGCCAGCGGCGTTTCCCGGACGTTCCCGGCTTTGACCGGCAGCAGCCCGCTCGGATAGACGTCGCCAATATGGGAAATAAAGACGAAACCGTTGCCGTCGTTTACTCCTTTCGGCGCGCGGCCGAGCCCGTCGACTTGTCCGGTCAACCCTTGGTTCAACACATCTTCGTAACGGATGCCGCCTTTTGTCGCTTTTCCTTCGCGCATTTTCGCCTGCAGCACAACGCGGCGGTAATGCTGGCCGGCTGTCGTTTTAATGTCAAACGGAACGCGCTTGCTCGTTTCATACAACCAGCGGAACACCCGCTCATGCTCGATGGGGGAAATCATGTCCTCCTCCTTCCCCCTGCCTGTCGGCACAAGGAAAAAGACGCTCCAAAGGACGCATTTCATCTTCTCAACCAATTCCGCCATTTCATCAAGCACATGAACGTTGTATCGCGAAATGACGGTGTTGATTTGCACGGGAATGTCGAGCTCATGCAAGTATTGAATCGCACGGATCGTCAAATCAAACGAGCCGCTCACGCCGCGGAAATGGTCGTGAATCTCGGCGTTCGGCCCGTCAAGGCTAAATGCCCAGCGCGACAGGCCGACCTCTTTTGCTTTGCGGATCGCCTCTTTCGTCACGTTCGGCGTCGCGCTTGGCGTCATTGACACGCGCAGCCCTTTATCGATCGCATATTTCGCTAAATCGTACACATCCGGACGCATGAGCGGATCGCCGCCCGTAAAGACGAGCATCGGCTGATCCATCGCGTAAATCTCATCGATCAGTTTTTTCCCTTCCTCAAACGTCAACTCGCGCGGATCGCGATGGTATTGCGCTTCGGCGCGGCAATGAAGGCACTTGAGTTGACAAGCTCTCGTCAATTCCCAAATCACAATAAACGGATTTTCATTAAAATCTCGCATTGCGGCCCCCTCCTTGGCCTCCATTGTACCGCAACATTCAGGCGCGTTATGTGATATCGATCACATCCACAGCAAAGCCACAACAGAGGGCGATCGTACCATGGGCGAAGATGACAGCCATCTGAACAGGCGGTATAATATATTGACCCGACATACGCCCAAAAAGTAAAGCAAGGATGGCTCTTCTGATTGAAAAAAAGTATATGCTATGTCTGCTTCGGCCACAATTCCCCCTTCACCGGTACTCTCCCTCCGTATTGACATTGCGCCATACGGTTTCATCCGCGGCAAGCTGTTGGGCGTCAACATAGCGGACGCGGGCGCGGTCAATAAGCGAGATCATCCGCCGTTCGCCGGCATCAAGCAGCTCGGCGATCACGGAGCGAAGCCGTCGGTGGTATAAGGCGACCAATGGTTCGGGACGGACGCCATGGAGCGGGACGATGGCGTCAAACATCGGATCAATATAGGAAGCAAGCCGCTCTGTCACTTCCCGCCGCATGTACGGCATGTCGCACGGCAAGACGAACACCCAATCCGCTCGGCTCTGTTCCATAACGGTGTAAAGGCCGGCCAGCGGCCCACAGCCGCGGCAGCGCTCGACATCGAGCAGCACCGGGATATCCGTTTGGCGGCGGAATTCATCGACAAGCGACGGGTGGCTGACGATATACAATTCATCCGCGATCGGATCAAGCGCCGCGACCGACCAAGTGAAAAACGGGGCGCCTTCGTGCAGCGCAAACGCCTTCGGCCGCCCGAACCGGCGCGACTGGCCGCCGGCGAGCACCGCTCCGGCAATGGCTCGTTTCATCTCTATCCCCTCTTTCCGAACATCATCTGTCCCTACCGTACCATACGAACCGGCGAAAAAAAAAGATTTCCGCCTGTCGACGGAAATCCCTATGGAGCGGATGATTTATTTTTTGCCGATGGCCACCCGCCATACGTCCGGCCCTTCCTCTAAGTACTCCCATGTAAACTGATCCGGACGCTCCATCATGAATTGGTATTGCAGCGGACGCGGGTCATGGTCATTCGTCAGCTCCATCACTTCCCCCGGCTTCAAATTGTCAAACAGCCGAAAAATTGCCGGATGGCGATCGCGCGGCGGATAGTCCGGGGCGTGGATTTTGGCAGCAAATTGGTTCATAACATTGGCCTCCTTTGTAGTATAATGAATTATATACTTTATCATAACCGCTTGAACCTTGGGGGGTAGTGACGAGCGTCACAGCCCGAAGGTGAACATGTTCAATCCCCATGAAAGGAGAAATGGCGGTTGGAAGAGCTTGTTGGCTTTTGCGCGCAATGCGGCAAGCCGATCCATTGTCTGCATGGGTTTTTAAACGGCGTCGTCAGCCGAGAAACAGAGACGTTGTACTGCTTTCCATGCCATGACAAGCAAAAGGAAACCGAACACACCACGCCGGACAAATGCCACAAGTGATTGAAAACGTTCACAAATGAAAGGGGGCTGACCCAAAAATCCACTAACAAGTGGACTTTTGGAGCCAGCTCTTTCTTTTTTAAATCGTACATTGATCATGAACGATTCCGATTAAATCCCTTGTTTCTCCCTATTATTAAAGAAAGGAAGTTCGATTTTCTTAAAAACAATGTCGCTGCCGGGATTAACATGACCGTACGGGCTAAAACGCACTCCTTTTCCTGGACGGATACAAAGCGACAATGACACAAAACGTTATTTTCAAATTTCTACGAATCATTTATAATATGAATGGGGAACGATTGTCCTCATTTGTTCTGCGCTACAATCCCATCCCTTTCCTCAACTACTTACTCTACACGTTCGTTTCCCCAGTCCTCAAAAGAAAGGAGCGATTCATCATCACTCGCTTTTCCAGGGCTGCTATATATCTCCTGAATCCGTGATAAAAACGCGTTCAAACAGCTGAGAAAGCTTGATAAATCAACAAATATC
>NZ_JAFWFM010000039.1:0-16755 GCF_017515625.1 Geobacillus sp. | reverse complement strand
CCCTTTCATACATCTCTTTGATCATAAAAAATTCCCCTCTCGTAATCATGAACCATAGCTCCTCTCGTTGACACTATGGTTCTATTGTAAGTGGGGAATTTTATTCCGGCTATATTGGGGATTTTATCATCGGCTTTAACAGGGGTGAATAGTTACAAAAAGAGCACTCCTTCTGGAATGCTCTTTTTCACTCTATCACATAATTTTTTAACCCCACATGCCATCTTGCAATCACGTCAAATGTGCCATTGGCGACCTCATCCTCACCCGTCACAAGTATGAGTCTATGTTTCCGGGATCGAATGAAGTCGTGATCACCAAGGAAGCGAACATCCCCTATTTCGCTGCCCTGACCAAACGTGATGGTCATTGGCTGATTGTTAAGATGAGCGGTCAAGATACGTATTCGAAAAGGGGACAGGAGAACGGGGCGATGATTAGGGCATCACGATCAGAGACTTTGCCTGCATCAATCACTGGCGGCGATGTTGTAACTCAAGGTTTTTACACCTATTACTCCCGGCAAGGAGCTGTCAACTACGCCAATCGTTGGTGGAATGGACGTAACCCAAAGTACCGATCCTTTTCGAACGATTGTGCTAATTTTGTCTCGCAGTCTTTCTATGAAGGGGGCTCTGCTCGGCAAACTTGGGCGGAACCGTATGTTTGGTGGTACAATACCAAAGGGACTTCGGGAACCGGGGATGATGCATGGACTTACAGCTGGTCTGTGGCTCACGATCAAGCGTATCATCTTTCCCGCAATAACGAGACGGATGAGCACCGTGGCACGTACGTTGCGAAGGCAACTGATCTGCAATTGGGTGACAGCATATATTATGATTTTGACGGTGACGGCATCTTGGATCACAGCGCCATTGTCGTTGAGATCAAGAACGGTCAGCCGTATGTCAACTATCATACCAATGATACGTATCACCGTCATTGGGATTTGGGAGCCAAGACGACAAGGTTCCTCCATGTGACGGATTATTATTGGGTGAACTAACTAAGGAGTGCGATGATAGATAATCCAGCAACAATCCAGTCTGCTATGGACGCATTTCAAAGCTAAGATTCTGCTTAAGCTGTGGGAGCGGAGGAGGATGAAGTGCGCATAGGCATCCCGTTGGTTTTAATCCTTGTAATTGCTTTTTTTCAGGATGTCAGCAGCAACAGACTGTGCCAGGGTATCAAGACATCCCGCTGCATCCACAAGCGAGTGACATTCGTTCGGTGGATGAACGGGTGGAGTTTGTTGTTGCGTCTTCTTCGGCGGAGGAAGTGGCTGACTATTATCTTGACGAATTGGAGAAACGTCAATGGACTCAAGTTGACAGGTGGGGGTCAGCTTTCGTGTATGAGAAGAAGGGAAGGCAGATTTTGCTGGTCGTTACGGATGTGAAAAATCACGCGAAAGTGTCTGTCAGTCCGTTCCACCCGAATTGATCAAGACGTCAAACCGTTGCGAACAACCACTTTTGCCGCATCGAAGTCGGGAAGCCGCTCGCCAATGCGGTCGATGTCAGCCGGCAATATTGCAGGAAAAAAGGTGCCCCATGATATCAAGAAGGGGCACCGTTTCGTTTTGGTCAACGGTCGGTGACGACGATATACGCCGCTTTCATCGGCCCGTGGACGCCGACGACCAAGTTCATTTCAATGTCGGCCGAGTTGCTTGGGCCGGTGATGAAGTTGATGCACGACGGGACGAGCCCGCCTTTTTCGATTTGCTCGTGAATGACCGCCGCCGCTTGCGTCATGCGCGGCACGACCGTGCTTTTCGGGACGATGGCGATATATGTTTTCGGCAAAAAGTGAATGGCCCGCCCTTGTTCATTGCGCGAAAACAACACGACTGTCCCTGATTCCGCGAGCGTAATGTCGCTGAAGACGATGCCGACGTTCGCCTGCTCGGCGGCGTCAATGTTTTGGCGTCCAAGCGCCGGATTCCAAATATGGACGGTCGTTTGTTCCGCGGGCCATTCGTCGCGAAGCAAGGCGGACAGCCCGTACTCGGCAAAGCGCGGGTCATCCGGCACGATGACCGGACCGCCGCCATAGGCGGCCACTTGCCGCCTCAGCGCGCCGGCAAGTTCGGCGCTTGTCGTCTCGATGTAATCGGTATGGATCAATCCGCATTGTTTTTGCAGCACGTTCAGCAAGTCGTCTTGGCTATAGCCGGCAAACACCGTCCATTGCGGCGCATAATCCCATTGCGGCCGAGAGACGCCGGACAGGCGCGGGCTTCTCCCAAGGTGCTCGGCGATGGTTTGCAAAAACGCATCGCGGTTTTGAATGGTGCCACGCGTCATGATGGATTCCCTCCTTTTTGGCGTGTTTGGAACCAGTCACGGAACCGTTCTTTGCTCGGCGCCGGAAATTCGCGGCTTTCCGTCCACGCTTTGAGCGGGCCGGGGCCTTTTGTGATGCGCCCGTCTTCGACAAACGGGGCGAAGGCGCTTGGTGCCAACTTCGTGCCGAACCGGTACAATGACGGTGAGGCGGTCCCGAGACGAAACGCCTTCATCGCCAATTTTTCTGCGGCCGGCGCTTTTCCTTCGCGCTCCACGATGATTTGGCGATGTTTGATAAGCAGCTCATGAAGCGGAATTTTCACCGGGCACGCTTCCGTACAGGCGGCGCAAAGGGAGGACGCGTACGGAAGCTCCTAGTAGTCGTCGTAACCGCCCAAATGGACGACGACATTCGCGACCGGCTCGCCGACCGGCAAATCCGCGCCAATGGCGGCTGCGACGGGTTCCTAAATAAAATGAATATGCTTTGCTCCGCAATGTTTGGCGATTTCGTAAAAAGAGCGGCGCTCGACGGAGGTGGCGTGGAATGGGACGCTCATGACGATGTCTGGTTTTTTGAAAGCGAGGCCGAACTGTTTGAAGACTTGCTGCAACAGCGCCTTGGCGCGGTCAAAATCAGCGATCACGCCGTTTCGCAATGGATACGTCACTTCAACATGGGGAGAAGTCTTGCCGATCATTTGTTTTGCCTTTTGGCCGATTGCCATGAGCTTGTCCGCCTGGCGGTTATAGGCGACCGTTGCTGGTTCGTCAAACAGAAGCCCTTTCGTCTGGCTGAACAGCCTGACATTCATCGTCCCTAAATCAACGCCCAGCTGTGAGGAAGCGAACAACGGAAACACCTGCCTTTGTCAAAAATCGATGAACGGACAACCAGTCATCATCTATACCATTCGACAAGAGCCGCGGCTTTATGTCCATATTGTCGAAACGGGAGGGGGCAGCCGTTGCGGCTGGGGATCATAAAAAATTTTTTTTGTTTTCATGTATAAAAGACGAAAAGGGAGGAAATGAATAATAGCGTAACGTTTCCAGGTATTCCCCCGATCCCCTATGAATATATATTAGGCCCTCCGGTTTCGGAGGGCCGCTTTTTTGGCATAATAAAAACCCCCTGCCTATTAAGCGCGCTTAATATGGCAGAGAGCTTTTGCAATGAACCGCTACAGACGCTTGGCTCCGACATATCTTGTTTTCCAATAGCTGCTGTTTAAGCTGTCGATTTTGACACCGCGGGAAACGGCATGAATAACTTGATTGTTCCCAATATAGATGGCAACGTGGGAGACGCCTTTTGTCTGTTTCGAAGTGTCAAAAAACACCAAATCCCCTGGCTGCAATTTCGATTTATGTACGTATTTTCCTTTTTTATACATTTCTTTGGACGCGCGCGGCAACGTGACGCCGACTTTTTTATGGGTATAGTAAACAAATCCGGAGCAGTCAAATCCTTTTGGCGTTGTGCCGCCATACCGATACGGAGTGCCGACCAGTTTTTTGGCCTCGGCGATCAGCCTCGTCTTGTTGGCGGCTGCGTCAGAACTGGGAGTGCTTACAAAGAAGCAGGAAAAAAGAACGATGAATGCTACAGAAACAAGAGTGAGCCATTTTTTCATTTTCCCGAACCCCCGACAAAATCATTTTCCATTCGACGTTGTTTGATTACAGTATAACAGAGGAAAACAGTCTTGTTTTTTACAGTTGAATTAAATAATGTTACAGTGTGATTACAAATATATATAAGTTGCAATAAAGATTTTCCGATTGTTCGATTCTGTTTTCCTTCATAACAAGTCATTTTGATAGAATGCAGCGGGCGCTCTACTGGATGTAAAACAAAGTTCCAACTTATATATATTTCGTGGCAGCGCCAGCGACTGACTCCAATCGGAACGGCCGCATCGACGGCGAAAAGGAACAAGCGGTTCCACCTGGGACAGTTTACCGCCGCCATTTTCCAGAGATCGAAGAGGCGTTCCACGGCCGGTTTGCGATGGAACAGCATCCGACAACGGATGAATGGGGAAGGAGCATTCAAGGAAAAAAAGATGTCATCTTGCCGGCGATCATCCGCCTCGGGCATAATATAGGTGTCAAAGTGTTGGCCGAAGGGGTCGAAACGGAGACCGAAGCGGCCTATTTGCAAGGAAAACGGTGCGATGAGGCGCAAGGCTACTACTTTTCCCCACCGCTTCCGTATGATGAGTTTGTTCGCTTTTTGAAAGAGCAGCATGCGAGGCGGCGGGCGCAGGAGTTGACGTGAAATGGACGGATTTTGGCGCATCGCCGAGGAGAAAATTCGCGAGGCGATGAAAAACGGCGAGTTTGACAACTTGCCCGGCTTCGGCAAACCGCTTGAGATTGAAGACCTTTCCCGCATTCCAGAGGAGCTGCGGCTCGGGTATTTGTTGCTGAAAAATGCCGGCTATGTGAGGGAAGAAGCGGAGTTGCGCAAAGAGCTTTTGACGCTCGAGGACTTGCTTCGTTGCTGCGAGGATGACGAGAAAAAGCAGGAACTTACGAAAAAATGGACGGAAAAACAGCTTCGTTTTTCCGAACTGATGAAAAAACGGCAACCGGCAAACTCGAAGGCGTTGCGCGACTATGGGCGGCGTATTGAAGAGAAATTTCGCTAAACGTTTTTTTTCAACATGAAGGGGAGGACCTCGTTTTTGTAGGTCTTCCCATTTTTTATGCAAGGATATCCAAAAAACGGGGAAAATAGGGGAGGAGTAAATGGTTGGAAAGGAGGCGGCGCGAAGAAGAGCAAAAGCGGATGATGAATCCCAGCTGTCTAGTCGTGGGTGAATGGTAAGTGAAAGGAAAAGGAGTGAACATCGTGAGAAACGTATGGATTGCCTTTTTTGCTTCACTCATGCTGGCGATGCCGTCATGGGTGGCTGCCGGCAGCTATAAAGGAGAGGCAGCCGATGTGCATCTGCCGGTCGGCCATATGTGGGAGCACGACAGATTGGATGAGCAAAAGTGGATGGAGATGGTTCAAACGTATACGCCTGAACAGGCAGATGAATGGAAAAAAGTGCTCGACGAGCGGAACGCGTTGCGTCAGCAGTTGAACGATGAGAACGTGAAACAGGCCATTAAAGAAAAGTGCAAAAAGATGAAAAAAGAGCGTGAAGCGGCGTTTGACCGGCTCATCGATCAGCTGGCCAATAAAAAAATCACCAAAGAACAGTTTAAACAAGAGCTGAAACAGTTGCATAAAATGAAACGGTGGATGACGAAAGAAGAAAAACAACAGCTTCATCAGCTTCATGAACAAACGAGGCAAGCGATGGAGAACAATGATCAGGAGGCCATGAAAAAACTGCTCCCGCAATGGCTTGAGCATATGAAAAAGAAAAATGAACGGTTGGCGAAATGGCTTCAAGAAGTGAAACAAGGATGATATAATGAAGAAAAAGGCCGTGTTCGATGCACGGCTTCTTTTTTTACTTTTTGTTGTCAGCCAAGGCAGGCGGTCGGGGAAGATTGCGCCTGTTTGTGCGCAGAAACCGACTCAGTCTGCCTGATGGATGCCGGAATGGGGGGTTGCGCCGTGGGGTATCCGAGTGTTCTTCATGTGCGCGGCCGCCGCGCGGTCGTCGTTGGCGGCGGGAAGGTGGCGGCGCGGAAAGTTTACGGTTTGCTTGAAGCAGAAGCGGACGTTGTGGTAATCGCCCCGGAGGCGGTGCCGGACATTGAAGCGCTCGCGGCCAAAGGAGAGATCGTTTGGCGTAAGAAAACGTTCGCTGAAGACGACTTGGCAGGAGCGTTTCTTGTCATTGCGGCGACAAACGACCGGAATGTGAACGAAGCGGTGGCGCAAGCAGCAGCGCCCGGCCAACTCGTAAATGTCGTGGATGACCCGAAACGGTGTGATTTTCATGTTCCCGCTGTCATCCGCCGCGGTCCACTCACCATTGCCGTGTCGACCGGGGGGGCAAGTCCGGCGCTTGCCCGCCGCATCCGCCGCGAGCTTGAGGAGAAGTATGGTGAAGAGTATGAGCCGTATCTTCAATTTTTGCAGAAGGCCCGCGATATCATTTTGCGTGAGGTGGCGGACGATGCCGCACGAAAGCGGCTGTTTCGGGCGCTCGCTGCTGAGTCTTTCCGGCAGCGGGGCCGATGGGATGAAGAGTTGGCCCAGCTATTGGTGAACGAAAAAGAACGAAACGGGGAAAGAGGGAAAGAGCCATGAACATTCCGATGTATATTGTCGATGCGTTCACTGACCGGCCGCTTTTTAGTTGTACAACGGAAGTTGATAGCTGGTTCAGCGGCTCGGCGGGGTTTCGGTGAACGCGGAAACAAGGTGTCCTCATCGGGATGGACACCTTGTTCAAGGCGGGTTAGGCAGGTCAATCATCCCAACGGTACGTCCAAAACCGCTCTGTTTTGAGCCAGGCAAGCGCATCGCCGCGCTTGGAGGCTGCCTGCATCAGCCCTTCGGTTTGCGAACGGTGGGCGCGGATGGCGGCCAGCTTCGTCTCGATCACCGTGCTGACATCGCGGATGACGTCTGGCTGGCCAAGATCTTGTTCACAGTTTTTCGCAAACGCCACACAATGGACGGTCGGCCGTTCTTCTTTCGGCCAGCGCGTCAAGGCGCTGATGACTGCAGCGCCGCATGCATCGTGGTCAGGGTGAACGCTGTAGCCGGGGTAAAACGTGATGACGAGCGACGGGTTTGTTTCTGCCACGATGGCGGCAATCCGGTCAGCGAGTTCGTTTTCATCCTCAAATTCGACCGTTTTGTCGCGATACCCGAGCAGGCGCAAATCGCGAATGCCGAGAACGCGGCACGCTTCTTCCAGCTCCTGCTTGCGGATGAGCGGAAGCGTTTCACGGTTGGCAAACGGGGGCACGCCCATGTTTCGCCCCATTTCCCCAAGGGTCAGGCAGGCGTACGTCACCGGTGTGCCGCTTTGCACATGCTGGGCGATGGTGCCCGAAACGCCAAACGCCTCATCATCCGGGTGGGGAAACACAACAAGTACGTGTCGTTCCTTCATCGCAAGCCCCTCCTTATGCGAACGGCGTGTCGCTCAGCTCAAGAGCGACAGCCAGTTTCCCTTCGTAATCGTGTCCGGCCAACAACAATTGTCCTTCGTTCGTCCATTCCCAATGGGTCAGCCCTTCGGCGTACACCCAGCCGATTTGAAGCTTCAGCCCGACGCGGTACGGCCCCGGGCCGGTGATTTTGCCGCGGGTGAAGCGGATGCGAGCGTTGCGGATGTAAGCGCCGGCGGAAAAGAATCGTTCGTTATGATGAGAGGCGTACGCCCCGTTCGTCGTTTCCAAATGGATGTATACGTCGCGATTGGCGAAGCGATCCAACGCCTCTTGAACAGCGGCGGCGTCAATCGGCTGCACGCGGGGTCCCTCCTTTAGCTGTTTTCTATTATTGTACATGACCAAGGCATAGGAACGGAAATATTTCGTCTTTCATTGTATTTCATTGTATAATGAAGAACGGACACAGCTTGGACTCATCCGCACCTGAGAGGCGTTGAACAACGATTCAGCGAAAGGAAGGGTGAGGAGAAATGGGGTTTCAAGGCAATGGTGTCACGATGCTCAATTTTGACGGCACTTACCGGCCGCAAAAGCGATTGTTCCGCTTTCCGCACGAATGGATCGATCTGTCGGATGTGCCGGAGACGAATTTGTATTGCAGCGGGGAGGCTCTCGCCGAAATCGAACGGCGGCTGCGCCGTCGGCGGATGCGCGGAGCGGTTTTAATCGGGAACGGCAACTTCCATTATGTAAGCTATTTGCTCATAAAGGAGATGAAAGAGCCGTTTACGCTCGTCTTGTTTGACCATCATACCGATGCCGAAGGGGGGAGCGACCGCCTCATTTCATGCGGCTCGTGGGTCGCTTACGCACTCGGACATCCGCAGCTGCAAAAAGTCATCATTGTTGGTCCGTCATGTTCTCCAAGCCATCTTCGTTTATCTCCAAAGATTACAGTTCTTCCTTTCGATGATCACGATGAATGGCCGACGGCGCTTTTGGACGCTATTCCGACCGGGAGCGTCTATATCAGCATTGATAAAGATGCGCTGCGCCGCGAAGACTCCGTGACGAACTGGGATCAGGGGATGATGCCGCTTTCCCGGCTGCTCGCTTGTTTGCGCCTTCTGCTATTCTATAAAAAAGTGCTCGGCGTGGACATATGCGGGGAGTACCCGCAAGCGGCTGTCGATGTATTCCATCCGTTTTGCCGTGAAGCGCAGCAAAAAAATGAGCGTGCGAATACGGCCATTTTGGAGACGTGTTTTCAATATGCGGCGCCGCATTGCGGCCGGCTTAAGCAGGACGGATGGTGATCCCGCTTTTTCATTGGTGGAAAGAGCGCTTGACGGCAGACGGACAACGTCTGCGCTGGGAATAGATCCAAGCGGTGCAACAGTCAAATGCCGCTTCCGTACACAATGCGGAACTTAGTTTCGTCAGGGCGGACGGGGCGCGGCTCAACGTGCATGCGGGAAACTTTGGCAAACATCGTGCCGGCTTCAATCGTATCCAAAAACAGTTGGAGCGCGCTTTCATGCCCTTGGACTTCCATCTCCACCGTCCCGTCATCGTTGTTTTTCACCCAGCCGGTCAGCTGGCGTTTGAGCGCTTCGTGTTGGACGAAATAGCGAAACCCGACGCCTTGCACGCGCCCTTCGACCATGACATGAACCCGTTTCATCATGATTGAAGCCCTCCTTCGCTGCGGTCGCTTCGCTTCCATCATACCATGAAAAAAGGAGCTTGTCTGCTCAAGCTCCTTTTTTCGCTGCCGACAGCGCCTGCACCTGTTGTTGAATGAGCGTTACAAGCCGCGGATGATACCCTAAGTATGAGCATAAATGCCACTGTTGATCGGAAACAGGCATCGCTTGCAGCTTCCGTTCGACTGTTTTCATTAAAACGCCGGTAAACAGCAAATACGGCACGATAAAGACGCGCCGGTATATGGATGCCTGCGCCCGCTTGAACCCTTCGTCAAGCGTCGGGCGGATGGCGGCGAGAAAACAAACGTCAACGTGCGGCACGCTCGTTTTTTCTTGCAAGCGCCGGGCGATAGCGGCGATGTCGCGCTTCGTATCCGGGTCGCTGCTGCCGCGGCCAATCAGCAGAACCATTGATTCATGGTCAAGCGGCGCCGGCTGCTCGCCGATGCGGTCGATGATGATGTCAATCATTGCATCGTGGACGCCAAACGGCGCTCCGCAGACGATCTCCAAAGACGGATGGCGCTGTTTCGCTGCTTTAAGCGCAGCCGGAATGTCCTGTTTGGCATGTCCGGCGGATAGAAGCAGCAACGGGATGACGATCACACGGGTTGCCCCTTGGGCGGCGCAACGGTCAACGCCGGTCGCAATATCCGGCTCAGCCAGCTCAACGAAGCACAGTTCTTGAATCGGGATGTCGATGGCCGCCTTGCATTGTTCAACGAAGCGGGCTGCTTCTCGGCGCGCAGCCGGAACCCGGCTGCCGTGGCTGACGTACAAAATGGCTTCCATCGCCATTGCCTCACGAGGTGGCGCCAGCGGCTGCCGATGATGACAACAACCGCTCAAACCATTGAATGTTGGCGCGCAGCCGGACGACATCCCCGATGATGACCATGCTTGGATTTTCGATGCGTTCTTTGGCGGCAATAGCGGCGATTGTCGACAGCGTGCCGGTGACCGTGCGCTGGATGGGGGTCGTTCCCCACTGAATGATCGCCGTCGGCGTATCCGGCGCCTTGCCGTATTTAATCAGCTGACCGCAAATGTATGGCAAATTGTGGACGCCCATGTAAATGGCGATCGTATCAATGCCTTTGGTGAGGCTTTCCCACTTAATGTCTTCGCGGGTTCCGTCGCGGCGATGCCCCGTGACAAAGGCGACGCTGGAGCTGAACTCGCGATGGGTGACAGGAATACCGGCGTAAGCGGCCGCCGCGATGGCCGATGTGACGCCAGGGACGATCTCAAACTCGATCCCGTGCTGAACGAGCGCTTCCGCCTCTTCACCGCCGCGCCCGAACACAAACGGATCGCCGCCTTTTAAACGGACAACTGTTTTTCCTTTTTTTGCATGCAGAACGAGTGAACGGTTGATCGTTTCCTGCTGCATAGCATGGTAGCCGGGCAGCTTGCCGCAAAAAATGAGTTCAGCGTCTGGCTTGGCATATGCCAGCAAGTCCTCATTAATGAGGCGGTCGTACAAAATGACGTCGGCTTGTTGAATGCATTTCAACCCTTTGACGGTAATGAGTTCCAGATCGCCGGGGCCGGCCCCGACCAAATATACTTTCCCCATCGTTGTTTCAGCCCTTTCTGTCGTGATCCCGTCAGCTGCCGGCAGCAGCGCAAACGTTCCGTTGATGTTCATTGTAAACGCCTGGCCGTGGCATGAAAACGACTTTGTAAAATCGTCTCCCACTCTTTTTTCGAGTGGGAAACACGGTATCGTTAATGGGTTTCCAATGCGGGGATGAATCCGCGCTCCCGCAAATACGCGAGCACTTGCTCGACACATTCGTCCACCGAATAACGATGCGTTTCGATGGTCAGCTCCGGCGCTTCCGGCGCTTCATACGGCGAATCGATGCCGGTGAATTCGCGGATTTCCCCGCGGCGCGCTTTTTGATACAGCCCCTTTGGATCGCGCTTCTCGCACTCCTCAATCGGGCAGTTGACATATATCTCAATGAATTCGTCTTCCTCGACTAAGCGGCGAACGAGCGCCCGGTCTTCGGCAAACGGCGAAATGAATGCCGTTAACACGAACTGGCCGCTGTCGACAAACAGTTTGGCGACTTCGCCGATGCGGCGGATGTTTTCTGTCCGATCGGCGGCGGAAAAGCCGAGGTCTTTATTGAGCCCGTGGCGGATATTGTCACCATCGAGAACGTAATTTTGAATGCCAAGCTCAAACAGCCGTCTGGAGACGGCGTTCGCCACCGTCGATTTGCCGGATCCGGACAGGCCGGTGAACCAAAGGACGGCGCTATGATGGCCGTTGCGTTGGCGGCGATCTTCTTTTGTCACCGATGTATGATGCCAAACGATATTCGTGCTCATCTCGCTCCTCCTTTAGCGTGTCGACGGGGTGACCGTTTCGCGTTCTTGCAGCCCTTTGATCAAAACGGCGGCCACTTCCGGACGGCTGAATGTGCTCGGCGGCACTTGGCCGTTACGCAACATTTCACGGACTTTCGTGCCAGAAAGGACAACGTGATATTGCGCGTCGTGCGGGCATGTTTTCGTCGATGCCATGCCTTCGCATTTCGTGCAATAAAAGCTGTGTTCGAAAAAGAGCGGTGTAATGCCGAGCTCTTCGGCTGTAAAGTTCGAGAAGATTTTTTGCGCATCATACGTGCCGTAATAGTTGCCGACGCCCGCATGGTCGCGGCCGACGATGAAGTGCGTGCAGCCGAAGTTTTTCCGCACCATGGCATGGAAAATCGCTTCGCGCGGACCGGCATAGCGCATCGCAGCTTGGAAGACGCCCAAGAAAACGCGGTTTTTCGGATAATAGTTTTCCAGCAGCACTTGATAGCTTTCCATCCGGATGTCGGCCGGAATATCGTCCGCTTTCGTTTCGCCGACGAGCGGGTTTAAAAACAAGCCGTCCACGATTTCAAGCGCGCATTTTTGAATGTATTCATGGGCGCGGTGAACCGGGTTGCGTGTTTGGAAGCCGACGACGGTATTCCAGCCGAGTTCGGCAAATCGTTTCCGCGTTTCGGCCGGATCGAAATAAAACGGAGCAAACTGGCCTTTGTCGGTCCGTTTGACGAGCGTAACCGCTCCGCCGACGTACACATCTGGTTTTTCAAACAGCTTGCGCACGCCCGGGTGAGCGAGTTCATCGGTTTTATAGACGAGCTTGGCTTCTTTCGTTTTATCCGGGCGGTAAATATCGGTGATTTCAATGACGCCGTAGACGTCGCCGCCATAAACGAGTTTCGCTTTGTCGCCGACAGTGAGTTCACTCGCTTTTTCTTCCGTCACCGCCAGCGTGATTGGAATGCTCCAGACAGTGCCATCAGCGAGGCGCATCGTTTCTACGACCGCATCGTAATCGGCTTTCGTTAAAAACCCGGTGAGCGGGCTGTAGGCGCCTGTGCCGATCAGCTCAAGGTCGCTTAGTTCGGCTTTGGACAGCTCGATCGTTTTCGTTGCTTCATCGATTGGGTAATCCGGATTCCAACGGTTGATCAATGTGCCGCCATGCGGAATGCTCAAACTCATGTTCATAACCTCCTAGATTGATAGATGTTCATTAAATGCCGCCGCCATGTTCATGAAGCGAACGCTCTTCTTCGGCGACTGTTTTTTTTAAGCTGATGACGCCAAGCGTCGCCAGGCAGACGCTGAAGATGGCAATCACCGTGTAAACATCGCTGTCAAGCAACAGTTTCACAAGGCTGTACGAAATGACAAGGGAAAATATTGGCGAAACAAACCACACTTTCAACAGTTGCACGACAATCCGCTTTTGCCAAATCGACATCCCGCTTTTCGCCGTGCCGATGCCGATGATCGCCGATGTCGTAATCTGCGTAAGCGGAACAGGCAAACCAAACAGCGACGAAATGATGACGAGCACGGCTCCCGTGCCGGAAATGGCGATTCCTTCAAACGGGGAGAAGTTTGTAATTTTCTTTCCGTTTGTTTCTAACACGCGATGCCCAAGCAACAGGGCGTCGGCAGCGACAAACAAGCCGCCGAAGATAGTTGCCGGCCCGACCGCCATCAGCCCGGCGCCGACGAGCGGCCCGACGGCATTGGCCACATTGTTCATGCCGGCGGAAAACGCCTCGAGAAAGCCCGTGACAACGAGCAAGGCCATGAATGTTTTTTGCCAGCGCCCTTGTTCAAGCTGCGGATATTTTCGCTTGAGCGTCAAAAACCATTTGCCGACAGCCAGCGTAAACGAAAAGGCGACGATCGGGATCACGATCCATACCGACACGATAAACAGCAGCTTATGAAAGTACAACGCCTGATAGGCGATGCCAACACCGACGACTGATCCAACGGTGATCTCGCTCGTCGAGAGCGGAATGCCCATGATGTTCGCCGCAAAAAGTGAAATGGCCGCCGCCGTTAAAATGATGACGACGATTTTGACGGTGAGGATCGAAGACGGAATAATGCCCGACCCGATCGTTTTCACTACTTCTCCGCCGCCAAGGCTGCCGAGAAACACGCCGATGCCGCAAAGAAGGAGGGCCATCGACTTTTTCGGAATGGCGCCCGACCCGTACGCGACGCCCATCGAGGCGGCCGCGCCGCTCGCCCCGATGTTCATGGCGAAGAAAAAGGACACAATAAAGGCAATGGCAAGGAGCATATAGTTGTTCTCCCCTTATGTGAGATGGAGCCCGCACTCCGTTTTCCCCTGGCCGGCCCAGCGCCCGGAGCGCAAATCGTTCGGATCCGATGCCGGCGCTGTGCAAGGGGCGCAGCCGATGCTCGGGTAGCCCCGGTCATGGAGCACGTTGTACGGAAGACCTTGTTTATATACGTAATTCCAAACGTCTTTCCACGTCCAATGAATGAGCGGGCACACTTTAATGGAGCGGAATTTGTCGTCTTTATTGATGTACTCGACATGGCGCCGCGTCGGCGACTGTTCGCGGCGCAAGCCGGAAATCCAGGCGGTGACGCCGGTCAAGACTTCCCGCAGCGGAATGACTTTGCGCAACTCACAGCATTTGTTCGGATCGCGTTTCCATAGTTCATCGCCGAACTGTGCAGCCTGCTCCTCCAGCGTCAAGTGCGGCTGTTTCATCACGATGCGGAGCGACGGGTATTTTTCCTGTACGTTCGCGATCGTGTCGTACGTCTCTTGGAAATGCATCCCTGTATCCAAAAAGACGATTTCCGCATCCGGCTTGACTTGGAAAATCAAATCAATGAGCACAATCCCTTCAATGCCGAAACTGCACGCATAGACAATGTCATCGCCGTATTCGCGGTACGCCCAAGCAAGGACAGCCAACGCCCCTTTCGTTTCATCATCGGACGGAAAAGACGGTTTTTCGGCCGTTTCCCATTGGTCATATGTGAGCATCGTTTCCCCCTCCTTAAAAAACAAAGAAAATCAACATAATTAGTCGGATATTCATCCGGCAACGGGCAGCCTGGCGATAAAAATGCCCCTTCCATTTCGGAAAGAGCGGAAGAACGAGGGACGCCTTATCTTCCAAAATGGATCCCATTTTGCTGGAATTAGCACCTTGCCAAACGCGGCAGGTTGCCGGAGTTCATCGGGCCAGTCCCTCCCCCGCTCTTGATAAGCGTATGTAATTTATATTGATTAAATTTTAACACAATTGGCGCTAATGTCAATCCTAGTTTTTCGATAGGAATTTTTTTATATACATAGGCAGCTTCGCGATGCTTCCATCCGGTGACGGAAGGAGAGGATTACCGCTTGCGCAGGCTTCCGAGCTCCTCAACAATGGCCTGTATTTCGCTTGAACTGAACGTTTCACGCTTCATGACCATGTCGTAAATGTCTTTCAGTTCGTCATACCATGCCTCGGAAAAATGGGCCGGCTTAATCGCATCAAAATTGAGCACTTTTAATTTTTTCTTCAGTTGTTCAACGATATATTCGACGTTTTCTGCGGACGGTTTCGATAAATCCATGGTTTCGCTCCTTTCGTGGCAGGTTATCATGTATTGTACCACACCGGCGGTGAAAAAGGGGAGAGGCAATATAGTCCGCGCCAGCGTTAGGTGGTAAAATATAGGTGCATGTGCACGAGCTGCTAGAAAGCAGCTATCAAGCGCTTGGATGAAAAGGGAAAACTAATGCCAAGAAAACGGGATGGAAAGGAGTGGCTGCTTCGATGGTCAAAGTGTTGTTTGTTTGCCTCGGCAACATTTGCCGTTCGCCGATGGCGGAAGCGGTATTCCGTCATTTGGTGAACGAACGGGGGCTTGACGGACAGATTGTCGTTGATTCAGCGGGAACGGGCAGCTGGCATGTCGGGGAGCCGCCGCATGAGGGGACAAGGCGGATTTTGAGTGAAAACGACATTGACTATTCCGGCATCCGCGCCCGGCAAGTCGGGCGCCGCGACTTGGAGGAATTTGATTACATCATCGCCATGGACGCCGCCAATTTGAGCGATTTGCACCGGCTCGCCGGGCCGAATTCGCCGGCGGTGATCGCCCGGCTGCTTGATTTTGTCCCGGATCGGGAAAAAGACGATGTGCCGGATCCGTATTATACCGGGAATTTTGCCGAAGTGTACCGCTTGATTCGCTCCGGCTGCGAGCATTTGCTTGACGCGATCGTCCGCGATCATCGGCTGGCCCCTAGGGAAAGAAAATGATGAAAAAACGGAAAAGGAGGGCGACCCGTGTTGGTGGATATGACGTTCATCCGCGAGTTGGCCCGGCGCTTTACGGAGGATGAAGTTCCGCGGCTGTCGGCGGAATTGGCGTATTACTTTCTGTTGTCGTTGTTCCCGTTTTTATTGTTTTTAATGACGCTGCTGGCTTACTTGCCGATCCCGCACGAAGATGTGCTTATGCTTGTGCGGCAGTATGCGCCGAAAGAAGCGCTTCATCTGATCGAGACGAATGTCCACCGTCTGATGGATGAGCAAAACGGAAAGCTGCTGTCGTTAAGCATTATCGGCGCCATTTGGTCGGCATCGAACGGCATGAGCGCCATTATGCGGGCGTTAAACCGCGCATATGACGTACAAGAGGACCGTCCGTTTTGGGTTGTGCGGGGCCTGTCGATTGTGCTGACGATCGGGATGATCGCGGTCATTATCGTTATGCTTGTATTGCCGGTATTCGGGCGGATGATCGGTTTGTTTTTGTTTTCCACCCTCGGGTTGTCGCAGCCGTTTTTGACGATATGGAACACATTTCGCTGGGTGACGAGCGTGATCATCTTGTTTGTTGTTTTTACCGCCCTTTATTATTTTGCCCCGAACAAACAGCTGCGTTGCGTCAATGTCGTGCGCGGCGCTTTGTTCGCCACCGCCGGCTGGATTGCGATATCATGGGCGTTTGCCTATTATGTCAACCATTTTGCTGACTATACAGCCATGTACGGAAGTCTCGGCGGGATGATTGTGCTGATGATTTGGTTTTATTTATCGGGCATGATTCTCGTGTTAGGAGGGGAAATGAACGCCATTTTCGATTGTGAACGTGAAGGAAGAAAGCGGCTCCGTTGATGTGCATAAATGCTCCGCAAACCGGATAACGTAACGATGCGGGGGATTTTGATACAGGGGGGATTGCGATGACGAAGCACACGAAAAAAGACGGGGGTACGAAGCAAAAAGGGAAAAACAGGCCGAAACATAAAACGAGCGGCAGCGCCAACGGCCAAAACGGCTATCATTAGAAAAGGGGCTGACCCAAAACGCGATTGCGTTTTGGGATCAGCCCCCACTTTTTTGCCT
>NZ_JAFWFM010000038.1:0-25646 GCF_017515625.1 Geobacillus sp. | reverse complement strand
TCGTATCAGTCAAATAAATGAGCAACAAGTCACAACTGTTTTAGATGGTGTTTCAGAAAATGTCATGAGTAAAATTTACAAAGAATCGGTATTAAAATTATTACTGTATCGAAAAGAATGGCTCGTAAATTGGTATATGGAGGTGAAATAAGCGATGCGCCCTTTTGTGCTTTGGTTAATTTGGCAAAATGAATGTACTCGGCAGCGATATCATATTGGAAACTTATTACACGATGGGGATAAGTATGTATTTTATTATGAACGTGTATATTCCTGCTTTCTATAGCGAGTTTATGTTTAACCTTATTCAAAATAACGGGCGTTATATGGCGAGAATTGAATCAATTCATGTTGAGGCTTTTCCACAGCGGAAAGTAAATATAAGTGTCTACGGTGAGCTCCTCCCATCTTGCCAGACGCAAGATCTCGATATGCTACATGAAATATCGTTAGAAGTGATTTAGTCTGTTCACTGTTTTCTGAAGTAGGCATGTTTGATTTCAGATGAATGAATATGTCCACGAAATCGAAACGCTACTGCAAAACATCAAAGAAGAAGTGATCGACCGTGATGTATGAAATGAGCCCGACCGTGTTTGAACGGCTGATGGCGTATTTCGCGGGCGAAGAAGATATACAAAAAGTCGTTTTGTTCGGCTCGCGGGCGCGCGGCATGGCCCGCTACAACTCGGACATTGACTTGTGCATTGACTAGACCGGAAAACAGAAGTGGAAAATCAAAGAGGATCTTGACGAGATTGTCGGCATTTACTCATGTGATGTGCTCTTTTTCGACGCGCTGAACGAAGCGATCCGGCGCGAAATCGAGCGCGACGGGAAGACGATTTATGAGAAATCTCCGTCGTGAGCCTAGGCGGCCTGCCCTGCATGAGCGGACAGCCGCCTTTTTTGTCCTTTTGCGCCTGTTGGGACAGATCGGCTTCGGAGCGGAGGCCAGGATTGTCCGTTTTTCCTTGCACCGAAAGGGCCGTCATCGGTACAATGAAGTCGGCAACCATTGGCAAAGGAGACTCGCGATGAAAATCGGCTATCGGACATTGAAAACGGCGGTGGGGGTGGCGCTGGCGATTGCCATCGCTCAGCTCATCGGTCTTCATAACTTCGCTTCTGCCGGCATTATCGTCATCTTATGCGTCCAAGTGACGAAAAAGCGGTCGCTTGAGACCGCCCGGGCTCGTTTTGCGGCGTGCGTTGTCGCGATCGGGTTTGCGGCGTTGTTTTTTACCGTCTTCGGCTATCATCCGTGGACGATTGGGCTGTTGCTTTTGTTGTTCATTCCGGTGACGGTTCGCTTGAAAATCAATGAAGGCATTGCGACAAGCTCGGTCATTATTTTGCATTTGTATGCGGCCGGGGACATCACGTGGGGATTGGTCGCCAATGAGATCTTGCTGGTAGCGGTTGGCATTGGGGTAGCGCTGCTGATGAACATGTATATGCCGAGCGCCGAGAAGCAACTCAAAGAGTACCAGTGCATTGTCGAAGATTTGTTTCGCATTATTTTAAAAGAAATCGTCCGCTACTTGCGCACAAATGAGCTTGATTGGGATGGGAAGGAGCTGCCGCTTGCGGCGGAGACGCTCGACAAAGCGAAAAAGCTCGCCATGCGCCACGCCGACAATCAATTATGGCGGAATGAGGATGAATATGTCCGCTACTTCCGCATGCGCGAGCGGCAGTTGGAAATCATCGAGCATATGCTTCCGCTTGTGACATCGCTTGTCTACACGGTCGAGCAGCGGATGATGGTCGCCGATTTTATCGACGAATTAAGCGATGCCATTCACCCGGGAAATACGGCCGATCGGTTTTTGCGGCGCCTTGCCGAGATGCGCGAACAGTTTAAGGCGATGCCGCTGTCAACGACGAGCGAACAGTTTGAAGAGCAGGCGGCGTTGTTTCATTTGGTGCGCGAATTGGAGCGATATTTAATCATCAACAGCGAATTCCATCTCGGAAATGAACGAAAACCGCAGCGGCTGAAGGCATGATGCAGGGCATATGTCCATCCGTTTTGGCGCACACTATAGCCAAACGCTCAAGCAAAGGATGGACGGATATGCGGGTATGGTTGGCCATTTGTCTCGTGATTGCCGAAGTATTGGGGGCTCCTTTTCAGACAGCGGCGGAGGCGAAGCCGCTTGTCATTGTGAACAAAGCGATCAATAAGCTCGCGCTCGTCCGCGACGGCCGCATCGAAGCCGTCTATCCGGTGGCGACCGGGGTGAATGCGGCGTTGACGCCGGAAGGAATGTTTACCGTGACGGTAAAGGCGAAACACCCGTATTATCGGAAAAAGAACATCCCGGGCGGAGCGCCGAACAATCCGCTCGGCACAAGGTGGATCGGTTTTGATGCGCGCGGGACGGATGGGCGCATCTATGGCGTCCATGGAACAAACAACCCTGCATCGATCGGGGGCTACGCTTCGCAAGGCTGTGTGCGTATGCACAACCGCGATGTCGAGCATTTGTACGAGCGAGTGCCGATCGGCACACGCGTGCTCATTCTCCGCAGCAACGAGTCGTTTTACGACATTGCCAAGCGATACGGCGCCATCCAATGAGAAACGCAAGCTTCCTGTTTCGGAGCTTGCGTTTTTTGCCGGGTTAAAACCATAGGCTGATGCCGGCAAGGAGCGTCGTCAGCAGCATGCAAATGAGCATCAAGTAAACCACGAATTTTTGCGTTTTGCGCGACAACGGTCCGTCCTCCTTCCGTCCGCTGTTCTACGTTTATTGTAACGGCAAACAGCGGAGCGGACAAGGAAAAAAGCAGGATGAGAGATGAAACGAACCGCTCCATGGCTTGACCGTTGCGCAGACAAAGAAAAACAAAAAAAGCAGGATTTTTTGTCGAAACGGCGAATAATAAAACGTTGGCCTCATCATTTTGCGGCAAAGGGGTTGCAGACGATGCACGTGAAAAAAGTCGACCATATCGGCATCGCCGTCCGCTCGATTTAGAAAGCGCTTCCGTTTTATGCAGATGTGCTCGGCCTGCCGTTTCTCGGCATCGAGGAAGTCGAGTCGGAGCAGGTGAAAGTGGCGTTTTTGCAGGCGGGAGAGGCGAAACTGGAGCCGCTTGAGCCGCTGTCGGCAGAGAGCGCGGTGGCGAAAGTTATCGAGAAGCGCGGCGAAGGGATTCAGCATGTGGCGCTTGGGGTGGAAGACATCACCGAGCGCATCCGTGAGCTGAAGGAGCACGGCATCCGCATGATTCAAGATGCGCCGAAACGCGGCGCCGGTCATCGGCTTGAACGATTCGGGCGGCGCCCGCATTCAAGAAGGGGTCTTGTCGCTGGACGGGTACGGGCACGTTTTTTACCGCAACGCCATTTACTCCGGGGTCATTCCGCAAATTTCTGTCATCATGGGGCCGTACGCCGGTGGAGCCGTCTATTCGCCGGCTATCACCGATTTTGTGTTCATGGTCGAAAAAACGAGCCAAATGTTCATCACTGGCCCGAAAGTGATTGAAGCGGTGACCGGGGAGAAAATCAGCGCCGAAGATTTAGGCGGCGCCCGCGTGCACAACACGATCAGCGGCAACGCTCATTTTGCGGCGGCGAATGAAGAGGAAGCGCTCGCCGAGGTGCGGCGGCTCTTAGGCTATTTGCCGTCAAACAATAACGAAAAGCCGCCGTTTGGCCCGATTCCGGACGGGGACGATTACCGCCCCGATTTGGCTGATGTCGTGCCGATTGACGCCGTCCGCCCGTACGATGTGCGCCACGTCATCGCCCACGTCGTCGATGACGGATCGTTTCTGGAAGTGCAAAAAGATTTCGCCAAAAACATCGTGATCGGCTTTACCCGCATCAAAGGCGAAGTGGTGGGGCTTGTGTGCAACCAGCCGAAGTTTATGGCCGGCGGGCTTGACATTGATTCGTCCGACAAGGCGGCGCGTTTTATCCGTTTTTGCGATTCGTTCAACATCCCGATCGTTACGTTTGAGGACGTCACCGGCTTTTTCCCGGGCGTCAAGCAGGAGCACGGCGGCATCATCCGCCATGGGGCGAAAATTTTGTACGCCTACTCGGAAGCAACGGTGCCGAAAATTACGGTCATTTTGCGGAAAGCGTACGGCGGCGCGTACGTCGCCTTAAACAGCAAATCGATCGGCGCCGATGTCGTCTATGCGTGGCCGAACGCCGAAGTGGCCGTCATGGGGCCGCAAAGGGCGGTGAACATCATTTTCGCGAGCGAAATTGAAAAAAGTCCGAATCCGGAAGAAACGCGGGCGCAAAAAATTGCCGAATACCGCGAGAAATTCGCCAATCCGTATGTCGCCGCCAAATACGGCATGATCGATGACGTCATCGACCCGCGCGATACGAGAATCAAGCTCATTCAGGCGCTCGAGATGCTTCGAAACAAGCACGAGGAGCGGCCGAAGAAAAAGCATGGCAATATTCCGCTGTAAAAACGGGGTCAAGGGGCCCCGTTTTGTTGCTTGGCCTCTATTTTCGCATACGGATTCGCATCCATCAGGCTCATTCCGCTGCTATGTCTCCCATTGCTTACGGATTTTTTCGTCTGTCGAACCCGGGAGCTCGCGCTGGCGCATTGCGAACGTGGCTGTCAGCGCTGTGTGTGCCGATCGTTCCGGCGTCTGGTTTGGCTCTTGGCGGAACATTTCGGTATACTTAAGGTGGAATACATGAGCAGGAGGAAAAAAGCGATGGTCAATGAACAGCGTCTTGTCGACGAATTTTTTGAACTCGTGCAAATCGATTCGGAAACGAAGCATGAAAGGGACATTGCGAAAGTGCTCAAACAAAAGTTTGAAGCGCTTGGCCTCGATGTGATCGAAGACGATGCGGCCGCGAAAACGGGGCATGGGGCAGGCAACTTGATTTGCACGCTCGCGGCGACGAAAGACGGGGTGGATCCGATTTATTTCACGTCGCATATGGATACGGTCGTGCCGGGCAAAGGCGTGAAGCCATCGATTCAAGACGGCTATGTCGTCACCGACGGGACGACGATTTTAGGCGCGGATGATAAAGCGGGCTTGGCGGCGATGTTAGAAGCGATTCGGGTGTTGAAAGAGCAAAACATCCCGCACGGCGTGATCCAGTTTATCATCACCGTCGGAGAAGAGTCGGGGCTTGTCGGGGCGAAGGCGCTTGATCCGTCGCTCATCCAAGCGAAATACGGCTATGCCTTGGACAGCGACGGCAAAGTCGGCAACATCGTCGTCGCCGCCCCGACGCAGGCGAAGCTGAAAGTCGTTGTGCATGGCAAAACCGCTCATGCCGGTGTGGCGCCGGAAAAAGGGGTGTCAGCCATTACGATTGCGGCGAAAGCGATCGCGAAAATGCCGCTCGGCCGCATCGACGAGGAAACAACGGCCAACATCGGCCGCTTTGAAGGCGGCACGCAAACGAACATCGTCTGCGACCGCGTCGATATTTTAGCGGAAGCCCGTTCCCTCGTTCCGGAAAAAATGGAAGCGCAAGTGGCGAAAATGAAAGAAGCGTTTGAAACAGTCGCCGCAGAAATGGGCGGCCGCGCCGATGTCGAGGTCGAAGTGATGTACCCAGGCTTCAAGTTCAGCGACGGCGACCACGTCGTCGAGATCGCCAAGCGGGCGGCGGCGAAAATCGGCCGGCCGTGCAAGCTGGAGAAAAGCGGCGGCGGCAGCGATGCCAATATCATCGCCGGCTTCGGCATTCCGACGGTCAACCTCGCTGTCGGCTATGAAGAGATCCATACGACGAACGAGCGGATGCCGATTGAAGAGTTGGTCAAACTGACGGAAATGGTCATCGCCATTGTCGAAGAAGTCGCCAATGCCGAGTGAGCATCCCGAGGCTGGATGCTCTTTTTCTCGAGCGGAGAACATTCGCGCTGAAAAGTAGGATGAAAGCTGCCGATAAAAAAAGCAAAGGCAAGATGTTGAAGAAGAGAGGGCTGGGGAATGGACAAATACGTCATCTTTCGCGTTGAGCGGGAACAGTACGCCGTTTCGATCGCGTATGTCGTCTCGATTGAAAAAATGACAGCGCCGACCGCCGTTCCGCATATGCCGGACTATATGGCCGGCGTCGTGCGCATCCGCGGCGAGCTTGTGCCGGTGCTCGATATGCGAAAGCTTCTATATGGGAAAGCGATCGAGGAAACCGAGCAGACGCGTCTTGTCGTCGCCGCGGTCGACGGGTTGTCGGTGGCGTTTATCGTTGACGAAGCAAAGGAAATTGTCGATATTGAACCGGAAGCCATCAAACCGCTGCAGCTCGTATCCGCGGAGCGCACGCCGTATGTCGTCGGGATCGCGACGCTGCCGGAGCGGCTGCTCACGGTGCTGGATCCGCGCGTCTTGTTTGCCCATTTGGAAGAAGCGGACGCGATTCGCGAGCAGGTGGCCGCTGCCCAAGCCGCTGCCCGGGCAGGAGAGACGGTATAGGTGTTTGCCTATACCGTTTTTTCTTCCGCGCATATCCTAATCATGGAAATGAACTTCAACTCATGAAGAGGAGGCGCATTCCATGGTTCGACCGTTCGGTCCGTATATGGGCGGCTTTTATCCGCCGTACTTTGGCGGCTACGGCTATCCTCCATACGGTTATCACCATCATCATTGGCATGGAGGGTATGACGGCTATCATCACTTCCCGTATGGCGTGCCTTATGGTCATTACCTGTTTGGACCATACGGCTTCCCGCACTATGGAGGCTACTAAGCATGAGGGGCGTTGCGCCCCTTTCATTTTCAATATGAAAATGGCAAACAAATCCGTCGTGCAGACTCGTTCCTAAATCGGTTTAGAAAAACTTGCAGGCAAGCGCAAACGTATGGTATGTTGTTTGATGAACAAACAAAAACGGAAAGGGACGTTGGACAATGGCGAAACAGCAAATCGGCGTCATCGGACTGGCGGTCATGGGGAAAAACTTGGCGCTCAACATCGAAAGCAAAGGCTATTCAGTGGCGGTCTACAACCGTTCGCGCGAAAAAACGGACGAGTTTTTGCAAGAAGCGAAAGGAAAAAACATTGTCGGTACATACAGCATCGAAGAATTCGTCAACGCCTTGGAAAAACCGCGGAAAATTTTGCTGATGGTCAAAGCCGGAGCGCCGACGGACGCGACGATCGAACAGCTGAAGCCGCATTTGGAAAAAGGCGATATTGTAATTGACGGCGGCAATACGTATTTTAAAGATACGCAGCGCCGCAATAAAGAACTCGCTGAACTTGGCATCCACTTTATTGGCACGGGCGTCTCGGGCGGCGAGGAAGGGGCGCTGAAAGGCCCGTCGATTATGCCAGGGGGCCAAAAAGAAGCGCATGAGCTCGTGCGCCCGATTTTTGAAGCCATCGCCGCCAAAGTCGACGGCGAGCCGTGCACGACGTACATCGGTCCGGACGGCGCGGGGCATTATGTCAAAATGGTGCACAGCGGCATCGAATACGGCGACATGCAGCTGATCGCTGAAGCGTACTTCCTGCTCAAACATGTGCTCGGCATGGATGCTGCAGAGCTGCACGAAGTGTTTGCCGACTGGAACAAAGGCGAATTGAACAGCTACTTGATTGAAATTACGGCCGACATTTTCACGAAAATCGATGAAGAAACAGGCAAGCCGCTTGTTGATGTCATTTTGGACAAAGCTGGGCAAAAAGGGACGGGCAAATGGACGAGCCAAAACGCCCTCGATTTGGGCGTGCCGCTGCCGATCATCACGGAATCGGTGTTCGCCCGTTTCCTCTCGGCGATGAAAGACGAGCGCGTGAAAGCAAGCAAAGTGCTGGCAGGCCCAGCGGTGAAGCCGTTTGAAGGCGACCGCGCCCACTTCATCGAAGCCGTGCGCCGCGCGCTTTATATGAGCAAAATTTGCTCGTACGCCCAAGGGTTTGCGCAAATGAAGGCGGCTTCTGAGGAATACAACTGGAACTTGCGCTACGGTGATATCGCCATGATCTTCCGCGGCGGCTGCATCATCCGCGCGCAATTTTTGCAAAAAATTAAAGAGGCGTATGACCGTGATCCAGCGCTTTCGAACTTGCTCTTGGATTCGTATTTCAAAGACATTGTCGAACGCTACCAAGACGCGCTCCGCGAAATCGTCGCCACCGCGGCGATGCGCGGCATTCCGGTGCCAGGATTCGCAAGCGCCCTCGCCTATTACGACAGCTACCGCACCGCGGTGCTCCCAGCCAACTTAATCCAAGCGCAGCGCGACTACTTCGGCGCCCACACGTACGAACGCGTTGACAAGGAAGGCATTTTCCATACGGAATGGTTGAAATAAGAAAAAAGCCCTTAGAGTCATTCACCACTCTAAGGGCTTTTCGTGTTCGATAAAGCTAAAATTCGTTCCGTCAACTGGAACTGCATCTTCAGAATGGGATGACCACTGATCGAGTGGGCGAACGTTGGAACGGTTTTGGTTCTTCCCTCACTCGCTGCATCGTTTTAAAGCGCCTCGCGAATTAGCTTTTTGTAATAACGAACGGACAACACGCCAAACAGCGAATAGCAGACCGTGTAAATCGCCATCACCGTCAACATCGGCGTCCACAGTTCGGTGCCGAAAAAGAACCAGCCGGAACGGACAGCGAAATAGCTATGGGACAATCCCAGCAACAACGGAATGCCAAAGTAGAACAGCTGTTTCCGCCGAATGCCCCCGAGCAAGTCTTTTTCGGTGAATCCCAGTTTGCGCAAAATGGTGTAATTCGGCCGCTCTTCTTCGCCGGCGCCCATTTGCTTGAAGTAAAGAATGCAGCCGGATGTGACCAAAAAGGCGAGTCCTAAAAAGGTGACGACAAACATGATCAATCCGAACGTTTGCTTTTGGTGGCGGCTCATCATCAGGCGCGAATCGGCGATGGAGGAAAACTCCATGCGTTGAAACAACTGATCAGCCCGTTCAATATTTGTTTCGTCAGTCAGATGAATTCCGATATGCACCTTTTTCTTTTGTGGATCGGTTTCTTTTTGCAAATGATCAAACATTGTTTGGTCGACGATGACAGTCGGCATGCCGTACGTGAAATGGTAGTTGACGTAATAGTTTTTTTTCATTCCAAGGTAATGAAGTGGGACCATGCAGCCGTTTACTTCTAAGCGAATCGTTCCCGTTTCTTTAAACGGCAAGAATTGACGGAGCATGTCCTGATATCCCGTCAGCAGTGCTTCATTAGGCTTGACATCGATGCGGCCTGTACTTGTGTCGCTGATCACCGATAGCGGCGCGGCGGACGGCTGAAACTGGAGCCGGCTTTGATCAGCGATGTCTAAAATCATCGAAATATCAGTCGGTGCTTCGATGACATCGATCATCGTTTCCCGATAGCGAATATCATGAGATCGCAGCGCCGCCGTAAAACGGGCGGCATCCTTTTTGTCCGTAAACGCGAAATCGGCGGCGACGTTGTTTTTGGCTGATTGCTCGGCTGAATAATAGGAAATATAGCTTAGTGAGATCAACCCGATCGCGATGGCCGACACGGTCGTGATGATCGTAAGCAGCAACGCGTTCGATTTCATGCGAAACATGAGCGACGATACCGATAGCACGTCGTTGATCGACAAATAGCCACCTTTTTGTTTTCGCCATAGGTGGAACAGAAAGCTGATCGTTCCTTTGAAAAATAAATAGGTGCCGATGATGACAGCGCCTAAAATGAACGCCATGGCCATGAATAATCCTTGAACGCTCTTCCAGTCGCTGCTAAACAATTTCGTCGATATACCATAGCCGCTGCCGATGAGGATGATCCCCACCATCCCTACGACCATGTTCCATACGGATACGTGTTTTGCTTCGGTTGTGGATGTAGTGCGGAACAAGGATAAAATCGTCTGTTTTTTGAGAAACAAGCGGTTCATCCCCATCATGAGAACATCAATCACGCTGAACACAATCAACGTTTGCACCAATGCTCGTCCAGAAAAGGAGAGAGATGCCGCTAGCGGAATATCGATGATTTTAAACAAAATCATCATCAACAGCTTGGAAGCGGCAAATCCCACCAATATGCCGATGATCAGTGTGCCGTAATAAAGAATGACGTTTTCGGCCGCCAGCATAAAAAAGATGTTTCGTTTCGTCATGCCGATCAACCGCAAAAGAGCGATCTCATGGCTCCGACGCTTGATAAACAGGGCGTTGGCGTACAAAAGAAAGACGGCGACAATCACGATAAGAAGCACCGCGCCTGTGCGGACGGCCGCCGCGCCTTTCACTCCCCCTTTGATGGCATCAAGCGATGGATCGTACTGCAATGTCACGAACGCGAAATACAAGGCGGAAGCAAACATCAAGGCAAACACGTACAAATAATAATGTTGGATGTTTTGTTTCAAGTTGCGGAACAGGAGTTGCTTCATGCTCATGGCCGAACACCGCCCAGCACGCCTTGCGTTTGCATAATGGCTTGGAAAAATTGCTGCCGCGTTTCCGTTCCTTTATACAGTTGCGTATACAATTGTCCGTCTTTGATAAAAACGACACGGCCTGAGAAACTGGCGGCGACCGGATCGTGGGTGACCATGATGATTGTCGTCTTCCGTTTTTTATTAAGTTGTTGCAGCTTGTGCAATAAATCGGAAGCCGATTTTGAATCGAGTGCGCCCGTCGGCTCATCGGCAAAAATGATGCTCGGTTCATGGATGAACGCCCGCGCCGCCGCAGCGCGCTGTTTTTGCCCACCAGAAATTTCGCTCGGATAGTGGTTTTGGATGTCAGTGATGCCAAGTTCAGCCGCCAATTCTGCAAATTTCTTTTCCGCTTCTCGCTTGGGCGTTTTCGTAATCGATAAAGGCAAAAGGACGTTCTCCTTCACCGTCAGCGTGTCAAGCAAATGATACTCTTGAAAGATGAATCCGACATGGCGTTTGCGAAATTCTGCCAGCTCTCGGTCTTTCATGGCGACGACGTTGTTTCCTTCGATGAAAATAGCGCCCTCGCTCACCCGGTCGATTGAGGAAAGAACGTTGAGGAGCGTCGTTTTCCCTGATCCAGAAGGCCCCATGATCGCGAGAAATTCCCCCTTCTCCACACGCAGATCGATGCCTTTGAGCACTTCTTGTAGGTTCTTTTTCGTTCCGTACGTTTTGTAGATGTTGGTTGCTTCCAATATGACCATCTCGTTTTCCCTCCTTCGTTTCTATCATAAGCAATGGGGTTGGTTTTTTCCTGCGTTTGGCCGAACAAAACGAAACCGCGTGTGACAAAATCGTCACATGCGGTGCGTGCGGATGATGTCATTTTCTTGTGGAAATAGGATCGTAAATGTCGTTCCGCGTCCGGGCGTGGATTCGACATGAAAGTCAAGAAGAAGCGGTTTGGCGGCTTTTTTCGCCAAATACAGCCCCATCCCCGTCGCCGCTTCATTTTGGTGTTCGGTGGTGGAGGTGAATCCTTTCTCGAAAATGCGCGGCAAGTCCTTTGGATCAATGCCCAAGCCGAAATCTTGAATTTGCAAGCGGGCATGGCCGTTTTTCATAAAGCTTTTCACGACAATGTCAGATGACTCGCTGTATTTCACCGCATTCGTGATGATTTGCCGGATGATAAAAGAAAGCCATTTGGCATCGCTTAGGACGGAGCGGACGTCCAATTGAAGGTCAAAGCCGATGCCTTTTTGCATACACCACGATTGCAGCGGTTTAATCTCATTGATGAGAAGCGGCTCAAGCTCGACTTGTTCGATATATAAGTCGTTTTCCATGTGTGGAAGCCGTCGTTGATGAAGTTGCTGATCAAGAAGCAGATGAATGCGCAGCCACTCGTACAAGAGTTGCGCTTTCGTGTTTTCGTCCCCGACCCGTTCGATGATGAGCCGCATGGCCGTCAGCGGCGTTTTCATTTCGTGAATCCATGACAACAGTTCATCTTTCTCTTGTTCCAACGTGGCGAGGTGTTCTTTCAGCTCCTGTTTCCATTGGTCCGTTTGGCTGGCGAGGACGCGTTCGACGATCTTCTCCAGTGGGCTTGCCGCCCGCAGGGCAGAGACGGGATCGAGGCCGCGCTCCCACTCTTGCAAACGTTGATAAAATGCCGTTTCTTTTTTCCAACGGATGATGACAAAGACAACAAAGATGATAGTCGTTAAAAAGACGATGTAAAGGATGGAGGAGAGCGGAATCGTCGGATCCAGATAAGCGACAAACAGGATGAACAGCTCCAGAAAGAGAAAGAGGGCCATCCAGCTTTTTCGTTCCCACAAATAGTCTTTGATCATCAGTGGCTCCCTTCTTCCGTAGCCATATAGCCTTGCCCAATTTTCGTTTCAATGAAGCGGCCCAAACCGAGTTCGTCGAGTTTTTTCCGCAGGCGGTTGACGTTGACGGTCAGCGTGTTGTCGCTGACAAACCGTTCGTCTTCCCATAGCCGTTTGATCAGCTCCGTCCGAGCAACGATCTGGTTTTTCTTGGCCAATAAATGTTTCAAAATCAACAGCTCGTTTTTCGTCAGCTCCACTGTTCCGTGTTCATTTGAGACTGTGCTTTTTTCATAGTCGACCGTTGCCCCGCACCATGTTTGCAGCTGAACGGGTCCGGCATTGTAGTTGTACACGCGGCGGAGCAGCGCTTGGATTTTGGCGATCAGCACATCGAAATGAAACGGCTTTTGGATGTAATCATCAGCTCCAAGCTGCATCGACATGACCATATCAGTCGGGTGGTCGCGCGATGATAAAAACAAAATCGGGACGTTCGAATGAGCACGAATCTGGCGGCACCAGTGGAACCCGTCAAATTTCGGCAGCTGGATGTCGATGATCACCAAGTGCGGCTTGCAAGCAGAAAACTCTTCCATCACACGACCGAAATCGCGGATGCCGCAAACGTCGTACGACCATTGTTCCAAACGTGCTTTGATTTCTTGAAACAACGTCACATCATCTTCAATGAGCAAAATGTTCAACGTCGTGTCCCCCTACCCTTTTCCGCTGGATACGGCGTATTGTTCCGTTTTCCATTATACCTGTTTTTTGGTTGTTTAGGGAGAAGGGGGACGATGAGATGGAAGCGATGATGCGGAAATCAAAATTGAAAGTATATAAAACAATGAGTTATTATGGATTCAAAGAATGAATGGAAAATAGAGGTGGAATTTAGCGATGGGCTACTCATCTGAGGAAATGGGGACCAGGGACGCCATTTTAGATAAATTCTATACATTGGACTATCTCTGTTGCAAACAAGGAATTGTCGCTGAAATCGTTGTTTTAGGGGGAGCGGCGCTTTTATTACTTATGGAGCAAATGGGAGAACAGTTTCGTCCTACAAGGGATATCGATGTTAATCTTATCAGCACCAACAATATGCAAGCCTTATTAAGGCAGTTAGAAAAAATAAATGTCGATGTGGTTGGAGGAATTATGGAAGTTCCCCCATCGGAAGATTTGCGGAATAAGGAATCACTTTTTGAGTTGGATTTGGATTTTTCGGCTATTCGTGTCTATGTTCCAACTATCGAATTGCTTGCCTGTTGCAAAATTTTTTCCACTCGTGAAAAAGATTTAATTGATTTAAAAGAGACACCGATATTAGAAAAATGTGATACAGAAAAGTTGCTGGAAATGGTAGCGGAATATAGAGAATATTTGCTGAATCCCTCAAATCGAGATTTGAATTTGTATGAACTAGATAACATTTTGAAGGAAAAAGGCATATTATAGAGAGAATGTGATAAAATATTAGGTAAAAATTAAGTTGTGAAGGAAAGGGGGCAACTATCATGAATAACAGGACAGGAGAGGGACCCGTAGTGTCTTTTCCGGAATTTCTCGAAGAGCTACGTCAAGAGTTACGTTTTCAGCAAAATGGGGGAACTAGTTATCGAAAACAAACGGCACAATTATCATTACAAGTTGCTCAGAAAGCAGGATGTATAGATCCGTTTTTTAACAGAGAAAGTGCCAAGCGGACAGTTTCTCAATTGCTTCCTGATCTCGATCTTTTTCGTATCGAAGACGTTGCTAAGATGTTGAATGTCATTGCAAGGGAACTCCATATGAATGCTACTCTTTCCGATGAAGTTAGAGATTATATACACCAAAAACGTCAACATCGCAAGCCTTTCTTAAATAAAGCAAAGTAGAAAAAAGAACGGTGTTTTCTTGGCTTTAAATTAAGTTGCAATAAGGAATTTACTTTCGCATTTCTCGTTTCTGCCTTTGCGACAATTCTCTACAATACGTGGCTGAGAAGTGTAAAACACAATTTCAAATAGTTATAGGAGCACTACTCATTTTGTCATGCAGGTAAAGGGATGTCCTAAAAGGGGAGCATCCCTATTTTATCACCTGCCATGTTTTGACCGATCTTGCCCCTTTTCCTGGCTTGTTCTGAAAAAAGCAACTATGTCATAATGAAAATAACGCCTGAAAGTCAACGTGCTATGTTTTCGAATCAGCGAATCATTGTCCGTTCGCACATAGGAGGGATTTGCCGTGCCATCACAACGAAAATCGATCATCCCCGACGGCTTTTTATGGGGTGGGGCGGTGACGTCGTTCCAGACGGAAGGGGCGTGGAACGAAGGCGGCAAAGGGCTGTCGATCGTGGATGCGCGCCCGATTCCAAAAGGGCATTCCGACTGGAAAGTGGCGGTCGATTTTTACCATCGCTACAAAGAAGACATTGCGTTGTTCAAGGAGCTCGGCTTTATCGCCTACCGGACGAGCATCGCTTGGACGCGCATTTTTCCGGACGGGGAAGGGGAGCCGAATGAAGCGGGCTTGGCGTTTTATGACGCTGTGTTTGATGAATTGAGGGCGAACGGCATCGAGCCGGTCATTACGCTGTACCATTTTGATTTGCCGCTGGCTTTGGCGAGAAAATACAACGGCTTCGCATCAAGGAAAGTCGTCGACTTGTTTGAGCGGTACGCGCGCACCGTATTTGCGCGTTACCGCGGGAAAGTGAACTATTGGCTGACGTTCAACGAACAAAATTTAGTGCTCGAACAGCCGTATTTATGGGGGGCGATCTGCCCGGAAGACGAAGACCCGGAAGCGTTTGCCTACCGCGTCTGTCATAACGTGTTCATCGCCCACGCGAAAGCCGTGAAGGCGCTGCGCGAAATCGCTCCCGAGGCGAAGATCGGCGGGATGGTGACGTATTTGACGACGTATCCGGCGACATGCCGGCCGGAAGACGCTTTGGCGAACGTGCAGGCGAAAGAGCTGTTCATTGATTTCTTCTTTGATGTGTTCGCCCGCGGCGCCTATCCGCGTTATGTGACCAACCGGCTTGAGAAAAAAGGAATCTGCCTGCCGCTCGAAGCGGGGGATGAGGAGTTGCTCCGTTCGCAGACGGTCGACTTTTTGTCGTTCAGCTACTATCAAAGCCAAATCGTCCGCCATCAGGAACAGGATGAGCGGATCATCAAAGGGCTTGAACCGAACCCGCACTTGCCAAAGACGAAATGGGGCTGGGCGATCGATCCGATCGGGTTGCGGATTGCCTTAAAAGACGTGTACGCCCGCTATCAGATGCCGATTTTCATCACCGAAAACGGGATCGGATTGGAAGAGGAGCTGAATGAGAACGGTACGGTCGAAGATGATGAGCGGATCGACTATTTGCGCCGTCATATCGAACAAATGAAGATGGCCATGGAAGAAGGCGTCGAGGTGATCGGCTATTTGATGTGGGGGGCGACGGATCTATTAAGCTCGCAAGGGGAGATGCGCAAGCGCTACGGCGTCATTTTCGTCAACCGCGACGACGAGAACTTGCGCGATTTGAAGCGCTATAAGAAAAAAAGTTTTTATTGGTTCCAGCGCGTCATTCGCACGAACGGGGAAGAGATGTAAACAGAGGCGGGGAAGCCCCCGCCATTTTACCAGTCTTTAGGGCGGCCATGGCGAATATTCAATTTGACATGATCAAACAGCCGGTCCCATCAAGGGGCCGGCTGTTTTTACGGCTCGCGGTCAAACAGCAAGACGCGCGCCGGGGCGGCGTCGGTGCCGACGAGTTTGAGCGGGGCGGCGACCATGAAATAGCGGCCTTCGGGGACGTCTTTCAGCCGCAGCCCTTCGATGATGATGACGCCGGCCGAAAAGAGCGTTTTATGGGTCGGATGGCCTTCTTGCGCTCGCTCAATGCCAAGGGCGTCGATGCCGACGCCGCGGATTTGTTTGTCGGCCAAATAACGAGCCGCGTCTTCGGCGACGAAAATAAACTCAAAGTTAAATGCATCATCAAAGGAGTTTTTCGTTTTAAACAGAACGAAGTCCCCTTCTTGAATGTCAAGATGCGCGATGTCGTCTTTCGTGATCCGGTCGTTGACATCGGTTAAATCGAACAGCTTGCACGGGCCGACGAGGTCGTCCAATGGAATCGTTTCAAACGTCGCTCCGCCTTCGACCATATGAAGAGGGGCGTCAATGTGCGTGCCGGTGTGCACGTCCATGTCAATGCGCGATTCGGTCACATAGCCGTTGGTGACGGTGGTGCGCTTCGGTTGTTTTTCCGGTTTGTTTTTATATACGGGCATGCCCTCGTAAATCGGGGCCGTGACGTCATACACCTTCATCGTTCATTCGCTCCTTTGCATGAGAGATAACGCTCGCTTGTCCAAAAGGGCGGCGGGCGCAAACGATTCGCGGTTATGGCCGCGGATGCTCGATCGGCCACCAGTGGAAGCCGTCTTTTTTGAGCAGCTCGCCCGCGGCCGCCGGGCCCATGGAGCCAGCCGCATAGTTCGGAAAGTCGGAAGCTTTTGTGTTCGCCCACACCTCAGAAATTGGGTCGACAAACTGCCATGACGCTGCTACCTCATCCCAATGGGTGAAGTTTGTCGCGTCGCCGCGCATGCAGTCGTACAGCAGCTTTTCGTACGCTTCCGGCGTGTTGATCCCATCGATGCAGTTGTTGCAATAGTCGAGTTGAAATGGAGCTGTTATGGTCGTCGATTCCCCGGTTTTTTTGCCGTTTAAATGAAGGGTGATTCCTTCGTCCGGCTGGATGTGGATGACGAGCAAGTTCGGGGCGATCGTCTCATTCGTCCGGTAATACAAGTTCATCGGTACATCTTTAAATTGGACGACGATTTTCGTCGATTTTTCCGCCATCCGTTTGCCGGTGCGAATGTAAAACGGCACGCCAGCCCAACGGAAGTTGTCGATCAGGAGTTTTCCAGCGACGAACGTTTCCGTGTTCGAGTCCGGATCGACGTTCGGCTCCTCGCGATACGCCGGCACGTGTTTGCCGTGGATCACCCCGCGCCCGTATTGGCCGCGCACGAAATAGCGGTCGACTTCATCGTGCGCAATCGGGCGCAAGGCGCGCAACACTTTCACTTTTTCATGGCGGATGTCATCGGTCGTTAATTTGATCGGCGGTTCCATCGCCAACAGAGCGACCATTTGCAGCATATGGTTTTGCACCATGTCGCGCAACGCCCCGGAATGGTCGTAGTAGCGGCCGCGGTCTTCGACGCCGAGCGTTTCGCTCAATGTGATTTGAATGTTGGCGATGAACCGGTTGTTCCAAAGCGGCTCGAAAATGGCGTTTGAAAAGCGGATGACCTCGATGTTTTGCACCATTTCTTTGCCGAGGTAATGGTCGATCCGGTAGATTTCCCGCTCGGAAAAGACGCGGCGAATCTCGTCATTCAGCTTCTCGGCGCTCGCCAAGTCATGCCCGAACGGCTTTTCGATGACGAGCCGCTTAAAGCCGTGCGTTTCCGTCAATCCTTCCGACTGCAAGCGGGAAGTAACGGTGCCGAAAAATTCCGGCGCCATCGCCAAATAAAAGATGCGGTTGCCTTCGGTCTTGTATGTGCCGTCGAGCTGTTCGAGGAGCGACTTTATGCGCTGATACGACTCGGCTTCCGTCACGTCGAACGGATGGTAATAGAAATGGGAGGTGAATCGGCCGTCGGCGAGCTTTTGGTGAAACGCCGTTTCGACCGAGTCGCGCACATAGTTCCGGAACTCGTCGGCCGACAACGGGCGGCGCGCGACGCCGACGACAGCGAATTGCTCGTTCAAATGCCCTTTTTCATACAGGCGGTAAAGGGACGGAAACAGTTTCCGTTTCGCCAAATCTCCCGTCGCTCCGAAAATGACGATGATCGATTTCGGATTCATGTTGTCCACCGTATGTACCTCGCTTTAACCAAATTTGTCTCTTCAATGAAACCATTGTAGAGGTTTGCCGGTCGGAACGCAAACACTTTGTTGCTTTCCGGCGGGAAAGCGTTTATGTTCATGAAAGAGCCGGGCGCCAACCCGGCGTTTTTGAGCGCAAAAGAAAGTTGAAAAGCCGTTTTGACATTGGTACGCTAACAACAGGCCATATTGAGCGAGAAAAAGGAGTGAAGCGCGTTGGAACTGTTGTTTTTAGGCACGGGTGCCGGCGTGCCGGCCAAAGAGCGCAACGTATCGTCCGTCGCCCTGCAGCTGCTTGGTGAACGCGGGGCGACATGGCTGTTTGACTGCGGCGAAGCGACGCAGCATCAAATTTTGCATACCGCCATTCGCCCGCGCCGCATCGAGCATATTTTTATTACGCACTTGCATGGCGACCATTTGTTTGGATTGCCTGGACTGCTAGGCAGCCGTTCGTTTCAAAGCGGCGAGACGCCGCTTACGGTCTTCGGCCCAAAAGGCATTCGCGCGTTTGTCGAAACGGCCCTTGCCGTCAGCGGGACAAAGCTCCGCTATGAACTGAACATTGCGGAGATCGATGAGGGCGTCATTTTTGACGATGAACGGTTTTCCGTCATCGCCAAACGGCTCGATCACGGCATGCCGTCATACGGTTTCCGCGTCGTTGAAAAAGATTTGCCCGGCCCGCTCTTGGTCGAGCGATTGCAAGCACTCGGCGTCCGCCCCGGCCCGATTTATCAAGAAATTAAGCAAGGAAAAACGGTCGTGCTGGATGACGGCACGGTCATCGACGGGCGCGAATTTGTCGGGCCGCCGCAAAAGGGGAGAATCGTCGCCGTGTTGGGCGACACCCGTTTTTGCGAAGCGGCGATTGAACTCGCCCGCGATGCCGATGTCGTCGTCCACGAGGCGACGTTTGCCGCGGCGGAACAGCGGCTGGCCCATGACTATTTCCATTCCACGACCACAGACGCAGCCGAGGTGGCGAGGCGGGCCGGGGCGAAGCGGCTTATTTTGACCCATATCAGCTCTCGCTACCAAGGTGAGGCGGCGCTGCAGCTCGTCGCCGAGGCGCGCAGCGTGTTTCCGAACACCGAGCTCGCCGTTGATTTCGCCTCGTTTTCGATCCCGCGCGGTTAAAACCGCCAGCCGCGCTCATATTGGACGGGCGCCGAGATTTTTGCGCCCAGCTCTCTCGCCGCGGCGTATGGCCAATACGGGTTGCGCAGCAGCTCGCGCCCCAAAAAGACGAGATCGGCGCGGCCGTTTTGCAAAATTTCTTCCGCTTGCCAGCCGGACGTAATGAGGCCGACAGCGCCGGTCGGGATGTCTGCTTCACGGCGGATCAGTTCGGCAAATGGCACTTGGTAGCCGGGATAGACGTTCATGCGCGCCGGAACAATAGCGCCGGAGCTGACATCGACGAGGTCGGCTCCTTGTTCTTTCATCCGCTTGGCGTATGGGACATAGTCTTTGGCCGTCAGCCCGTCCGGATGGTAGTCGGACGCCGAGATGCGGACAAAAAGCGGTCCGTCCCACACCTCGCGGACAGCGTCGATCACCTCGCCTAAGAAACGGTAACGGTTTTCCGGAGAGCCGCCGTACTCGTCTTGGCGCCGGTTGGAGAGCGGCGATAAAAATTCGTTAATGAGGTAGCCGTGGGCGGCATGGATTTCAATGACGTCAAAGCCGGCTTCCTTCGCGCGCCGTGCGCCGTTTTGGAACGCTTGCACCGTTTCTTCAATGTCGGCTTTCGTCATTTCTTTTGGCGTCGGCGACGAATCATCAAACGGGACGGCTGACGGAGCGATGATCTCTCCCGGCACTTGCGATTTTCTCCCCGCATGGGCAAGCTGGATGCCGATGGCCGCCCCATGCTCTTTCACAAGCCCAACGAGTTCGCGAAGCCCGGCGATATGGTCATCGCTCCAAATGCCTAAGTCGCGTTCAGAAATGCGACCTTGCGGCGTCACGCCGGTCGCTTCAACGATAATCAAGCCGACTTGGCCGACAGCGCGAGCCGGGTAGTGGATTTTATGCCACGTGCGTACGGCGCCGTCTTTCGTGTCGCACGAATACATGCACATCGGCGACATGACAATTCGGTTTTTCAGCGTCAGCCCGCGGATTGTATACGGCGAAAACAATACCGTGTTCATGACAAGCAGCTCCTTTCTAGGCCGATGAGTGGTTCATGACTGATGATAGCACGCTGCTTATCAAAAACAAAATAAAACGGATTGTCGCCGTGTTCGGGCTAGGCGGGAAAAGGAGCGGCGCGCTCCGGAGGTCCGCTCTTTACGCTTCGGCGATGGCAGAGAGAAGAGCGCTGCCGAGCTCTTCGGAGCGGGCCGTCGCCCGGCGGATGCAGGCGATGACCGCTTCTTGGAACCGGTATTGCTCAAGCACGCCAATGCCGGCTTCGGTCGTGCCGCCTGGGCTCGTGACTTCACGGCGCAGGACGGATGGGTGCTTGTCGGACGCTTTTAGCATCTCGGCTGCGCCGATGATCGTTTGCAAAATGAGCCGTTTGGCGACATCTCGCTTAAGGCCGATGTCGGCCGCCGCTTTTTCCATCGCTTCGACCAAGTAATACACATACGCCGGACCGCTCCCGGACAGGCCGGTGACCGCATGCAAGTCGCGCTCCGGCACAACAGCGACGATGCCGACCGTTTCAAACAGCTGTTTGGCGACCTCAAGATGTTCTTTCGCGGCGAAGCGGCCGCCGGCGATGGCGGTCGCTGATAAGCCGACGGCGGCGGATGTGTTTGGCATGGCGCGCACGACAGGGATGTTGCGTCCAGCGAGCCGTTCGATCGTCTCGGTCGTGATGCCCGCGAGCAGTGAAAGAATGAGCTGATGGGCGCGGAGGGTCGGTGCGATGGCGTTCATCGCTTCGACGACGTCTTTCGGCTTCATCGCCAAAATGACGATATCCGCTTGTTTGACGGCTTCTTGCGCGCAACCTGCCGTGCAAACACCGTATTGGCGCGCCAGCTCCTCAAGCCGAGCGCGGTTTTGTCGGTTGGCGACGACAATGTGCGCCGGATGGCAAAACGCTTTCGTCATGCCGGCGATGAGCGATTCCGCCATCGAGCCGGCGCCGATGAGCGCGATCGATCGTTCGTTGTTCATCATTCCACTCCTCCTTGCCTTGGTGTATCCATCCAAAAGAGAAAGGTTTCCCGTCCTGCAAAAGGACGGAAAACCTTCGTTTCCGCGGTACCACCTTTTTTGGCCCGATTTGGCCCAAGCGCCAAACAGGCCCGACTCTGCCCCGATAACGCCGGGGAGGCGTTTAGGTTGGCCTAACAGCTCCTAGGGTAGGTTCAACCGCAAAGAGGGCCGCAAAGCCTTCCAGCCGCGGGCTTCGCTCTCTGGTGCCGTTTGCGGTTTACTGGCCCTGTTCATCGCCGGTTTGCCGTATCCGTGATGTTATTAGTCATTATGCCGCGGGACAGGCGCTGTTGTCAAGATAGGAGAGCGAATTTTTTTGCAATTTCGTCGTGCGGAAGAAAAAGGCATGACAAATGGATGAAATCGATGTAAACTGTAAAATAAAATATAATGAATAACTATTCATTTTGACTGATGAAACGGTTCGAACGGGATGGTTCATGAACTTGAGGAAAGAAGGGAATGCAATGAACGAGGAACGAGTGTATCGGATCACAGTGCCGACGCCGTTTCCGGTCGGCGATGTGCATATGTACGTGATCGCCGGCGATCGGTTGACGCTGGTCGATGCCGGAGTGAAAACAGAGGAAGCATGGCAGCTGTTTGTGAAGCAGCTTGGCGAGGTCGGTTATGCGCCAGAGGATATTGAACAAATCGTCATTACTCACCATCATCCGGATCATGTCGGCTTGCTTGATTATGTTCCGCATGCGCCGATCATCGGCCATCCGAAAGCGGATCCGTTTTTGCGCCGCGAACGTTCGTTTATGGAGCGGTACGTCCAATTTTTTCAGGAATTTTTTACGGAATGCGGCGTCGACCGCCGTTTGTTCAGTCAGCTGTCCAAAGAAGGCGGATCGCTTCGCTACGCAAGCCGGCGCGGGCTTGACATCATGGTGACGGAAGGGGACGCGGTGCCGGGGATGCCCGGGTGGCAGTTCATCGAAACGCCGGGGCATGCGCAAAGCCATATCGCCCTCTACCGCGAGGCGGACGGATTGCTGATCGGCGGCGATCATTTGCTTGTTCATATCTCCCCGAATCCAATGATGGAGCCGCCGGCGGAAGGGGAGACGGGACGGCCGAAACCGTTGTTGCAGTACAACGAGTCGCTGCAAAAAATGCTGCAATACGATATCGTTCGCTCGCTAAACGGCCATGGCGACGATGCGACCGATATTCCGGCGCTCGTTCGAGAGCGGCTGGGTAAGCAGCGCCAGCGCGCCGAGCGGGTGCTCGAAATGGTGAAAGAACGCCCGCATACGGTGTTTGACGTTTGTCAAAAGCTGTTCCCGACCGCTTACGAACGCCAGCTCATGCTGACGATGTCAGAGACGATCGGCCAGCTTGATTATCTCGAGGCGAACGGGTATGTGACGAAAAAGCAGGAAGCCGGCCGATACGTCTACGAAGCGGCGGGGGTGTCGGTGTGCGGCTGAAGGGGCGCCATGTCGTCATTACCGGAGCGTCGGGAGGAATTGGCGAGCAAATCGCCTATGAAGCGGCGCGCCAAGGGGCGGTGCCGGTTCTCTTGGCGCGCAGTGAAGAAAGGCTGAAAGAAGCGAGCGCGCGGATCGAAGCGCAAACCGGTATTCGCGCCCCGTATGCATTGCTTGATGTCAGCGACCGCGGCATGATCGAGGCGGTTGTTTCCCAGCTCATTGCGGATCTTGGCGCGATCGATGTGTTGGTCAACAACGCCGGGTTTGGCGTCTTTCGCTATGTCGAGGACATCGACTTGGATGAAATGGAGAGGATGTTTGCCGTCAACGTCTTCGGCCTCATCGCCTGTACGAAGGCGGTGTATTCGCATATGAAAGAGAGAGGAAGCGGTCATATTATCAACATTGCGTCGCAAGCCGGCAAAATCGCGACGCCGAAGTCGAGCGTCTATTCCGCGACGAAACATGCCGTCATCGGCTTTACTGACAGCCTTCGCCTCGAGGCGGGGCGCTTTGGCATTTTTGTCACGGCCGTCAATCCGGGGCCGGTGGAGACGAACTTTTTTTCAACCGCTGATGAATCGGGAGAGTATGTGCGCAACGTGTCGCGTTGGATGCTGCGCCCGGAGGCGGTGGCGAAGCGTGTGGTCGACGTGATGATGACGCCGACGCGCGAAGTGAACATGCCGCGTTGGATGGATCTCGGCAGCCGGCTGTATCGCCTTGCGCCGAGTTTGGTGGAAAAGGTGGCGAAAGGGGCGTTTTTCCAAAAGTAAGCGAGGGTGTCCCAAATATAAGGGGCACCCTTTCTGATCATCGTCTAGACGCGCGAAACGCCTTTCCTCTTCTTGAAGAAAGATGGCCTTTGGGGCCAACCCCGTGTTCGTTTGACACGAGCCGGGTCAAGCGCTGGTGATGAACCGGTAGACGGCGTCATGGACAAGTTCATACATGTCCGCGTTTGGCTGCCTCTCTTTGGCGGCGGCAATGCGGTCGCAAAGCTCGTGCCAGTCGTCTTCGCCAAGCGGCATCATGTCATCATCATAGCCATAATGCCGCAGGCAGTTGCGCACTTGTTTTTGCAGCCATCGTTCGTCCATCGGCTTCTCACCGCCTTATTGTTTATCCGTTTCCGGCAAAGGGGCGCGGACGACCGATTGGAATCGGCCTTTATGTGAACCGTCGCAAAACGGTTTATTGTTCGACAGCCCACAACGGCAGAGCGAAAACGTTTGTTTGGTCACAAACGGCTTTCCTTCTCCATCGAGCAGTTCCACATCGCCGGTGACGCGCAGCGAACCGTTGTCATTCACTTTGATTTGCACGTTTGCCATCGCTTGTTCCTCCTTTGCTTTGACAGTTTCGCGTGTTGGCAGGTAAAATGAAAAAGAAAATCAATAAGGAAAAAGGAGTCAAGCATGAGTGTATCGATCACGTTTACGGATGCAGCCAAACGAGCGCTTGCCTCTATTGTAGCGCAATCCGAGCGGCAGTTAAAGCTGGCGTTTGACACGGACGGCTGCGGCTGTTTGGTCGACGGCGTGCCGGTGCTATGGCTTGTCGACAAGGCCGATGACGATGATTTGGCCGTCGAGACGAATTTCGTGCCGGTGCTCGTGGAACGGTCGCGCCTTATCTTTTTTGATGAAGCGATGACGATTGACGTCAAGCCGGGAACAACCGTTTTTCAGCTCAAAAGCCTAGGGCAAACGTTGAATGGTCATATGCCGCTTGTTGAGGTGAAATCCGGCGATGAACGGTAAGTTAGAGCAGCTCGCAAAGACGGCGAAGCAAAAAACATGGGTGTCGTTCACCCATGAAAACGATCCGTACAGCTTGCTTCATTGGTCGGTCGCCGGCCCGTATCATGAGGCGAAAGACGTCTGGCTGCTGCAAAACGAAATGACGTTTGAAACGAAAGAGTTTCCGACGCTGGAGGCGGCCATTGCTTGGCTTGGTGAGCATATGCCGCACATCACCGAAGTGTTGTAAAGGGGACGCCCTGAAAGCCGATTTGGGCTGCAGGGCGCCCCTTTTGATAAAAGCTGCATCGTCCATGTTGCGGTTATTGAGGACTGTTTTGCCGCTTGGTCGGGTGGATTGCTTTTTCCAATTCTTCTTTTGCGATCACCGGCTTGACCGTATCAGCGGATGGTTTCCCTTTTTGGGCGCGGTTTTTCGCCATCCATCATCTCTCCTTTTCTTTGTCGTGTAGTTGTATCGTTTGACAAATGAACGATTGTTATGCAAGGGGGGGCGGACATGATGAAGAAGATCGGGCGAAAAAAAGAGCAAGGGACGGAGGCTTTGACGATCGCCGACCGGCTTGGCGCCGCGGTGGAAGCGAAGCTGCTTGAGAAAAAGCGCGCACTTGCCGAGGAAGAAGCGCGGAGGCGAGCGGCAGAGGAAGCGCGGCGCCGCGAGGAAGCGCGCCGCCGTGAGGAACAGAAATCGTTTGCCGAGCTGCTTGAGGAAAGCGAGCTAGACTGGCGGAAATTTAAGTAGCGGAGGGGATGGACGATGAAATCGAATGCGGCAGCGACGCGCCCCTCTTCTTTTCCATTCTGGACGGCTGGAGCAGTCGTCGCGTTGGCCGTCAATTTGCGCGCGCCGCTTACGACGGTCGGCCCGCTCGTCGCAAATGAGCGGCCGCACGTACCGAACGAGAGCCCGTATGCGGCCGTCAACGGCCGCCGGGCTCTCGATTTGTTTGCATTTTTTGGCTCGATCTATTTTTCAGCAAGGCATGTCGGCTTTCTTTCCGCTCCTTTGGTTTTTATCTTAATTAGGCGAGAAGACTCCCACTTCAACGAAGCGAAGCGGAGTAAGTGGGAGATGAATCGCCTTAACTATATTTTGCTGAAAATAGGATAGATTCAGTAAAATATAGTATAATATAGTTAGATGGGAGGTGA
>NZ_JAFWFM010000037.1:0-7613 GCF_017515625.1 Geobacillus sp. | reverse complement strand
CCGTGGCCGCGAAGCGCACCCTAGGTCTGTAAGATATCCACAAAACTGAAAAAGGATGTAAGGGATTTTGTCGAAAAATATTTTTTGGACACCCCTGAGGGGCCGAAAAGCCTTGATAAATCAACATTTCTAGAGGGAGGCATGCCGCTTGAACACCGTCGACTATGATAAGGCGCTCTATTACACGCATCGCTCCGAATGGGACAATTTGCTCATTTTAATGGTGCGTACGCCTGATGATATTTTGTCGAAAAAAATCGAAAAGTTTCTCCACGCTTATAATTTTGAACATGATTACTCCGTCATCCAGGAGCGGTTGCACGCCTTGCTTCGCTATATTGACCATGCGCTTGAAGTGAGCGAACAAAAAATGGGAGTCGAGCAGTACGCGCAGTTTTACTCGTAAGACGAACGGGGAATTGGCTGATGCCAATTCCCCGCAGATTGTGCTGATCATTGCGCATAAGAAGGAGAAACGGTGCTGAGCACATCCTTTACGCGCCGCATGACAGCTTCTGTTAAGCGGACTAGTTTTTCTTCGCTGTCCTCCAGCGACGTCCCTTTGACGCCGAAGTACGCCTTCATTTTCGGCTCCGTCCCTGATGGACGCAGACAAAACCACGAGCCATCCTCCAAGATATACTTGAGCACATTGGATGTCGGCAAATCAATGGCCGTTTTTTCGCCGGTCAACGTGTTCGTCCGCTCTTTCGTTTTGTAATCCTCAATCACCGTCACCTTTTTCCCCGCGGCCTCCACCGGCGGCTGTTGGCGGAACGACGCTAAAATCGCGGCAATTGCCTCTGCTCCTTCTTTGCCTTTCAGCGTGAGCGATCGCTGCTCCTCGCGATAATAGCCGTACTGGTCAAACAATTGCAAGAGCGCCTCATACAACGATAGCCCTTGCTTTTTATAAAACGCGCACACTTCCGCCGCGAGGACAGCCGCCTGCACGGCATCTTTGTCGCGGACAAAACCGCCGATCAGATACCCATAGCTTTCCTCATATCCGAACTGGAACGCATATTGCCCTGTTTGTTCGTATTCCTTCATTTTTTCGCCGATGAATTTGAAACCGGTCAACGTATCGACCGTCTCAAGACCAAACGATTGGGCGATCGCCCGACCAAATTCAGACGTCACGATCGTTTTTAAGACAACACCATTTTCCGGCAGAGTGCCTTGAGCTTTTCGTTGCGACAGCAAATAGTGGAGCAACAAGCCGCCGGTTTGATTGCCGGTCAGCACGACATAGTTTCCCTTGTCATTTTTAACCGCCACGCCCAGCCGGTCGGCATCCGGGTCGGTGGCGATCAACAGATCGGCGTTCACTTTCTTGCCCAACTCCATCGCCATGGCGAAGGCCGCGTGTTCTTCCGGATTGGGCGAGGCGACCGTCGAGAAATTCGGATCCGGCAACTCCTGCTCTTTGACGACAAAGACGTTTTGGTAGCCGAGCTCAGCGAGCGCGCGGCGCACCGGTTTGTTTGACGTGCCGTGAAGCGGCGTAAACACGATATTGATCGCCGTTTCCCGAGCGAGCTCTGGATGGATGGAAATCGTTTTGACCGCATGGATATAAGCATCATCGACTTCGCTTCCGATGATGCGAATAAGGCCTTTTTCTCTTAACGTTTTCTCATCTTCCACATGAATGGCGAGCTCATTTTCGACTTCATTGACATAGCGGATCACTTGGTCGGCGACAGCAGGCGGCAGCTGGCCCCCGTCCTCTCCATATACTTTATAGCCGTTATATTCGGGCGGATTATGGCTAGCGGTGATGACAATGCCGGCAAACGCCCGCAAATAGCGAACAGCAAACGACAGTTCCGGCGTTGGACGCAATTCATCAAACACGTATGTTTGAATGCCGTTCGTAGCCAACGTTTTCGCCGCCTCCATCGCAAATTCCGGCGACTTATGCCGGGAGTCATAGGCAATGACGACCCCGCGTTGCTTCGCCTCATCGCCAAACGATTGTATGTATCGCGCCAATCCTTCCGACGCTTTTCGCACCGTATACATGTTCATTCGGTTCGTCCCCGGGCCGATCTCGCCGCGCATGCCGCCGGTGCCGAATTCGAGATTTTTGTAAAAGCAATCCTCCAGCCATCGTTCATCATGGCGGCGTTGTTCCAACAACCGCTTCAATTCCGGATCGAGCTGCGGCTCACGCAGCCATTGTTCGTATTTTTGTCTCCACTCCATCGCTGTTCCCCCTTGATTTTCATTTTCCCCATTTATATATTCGTTCCCATCATACAATATACCTGCCAAAAGAAAAAGGATGCCCTGGAAAAATGTGGGCATCCTTTTTCCTCATTACCCTTGCGGCTGCGACGGTTCCGAAATGTTCGTCAACGCCTGTTCAGCCGCTTCGTTTGATGCGCTGTTCGTCGCAATATCGCCTAGTGCAACAATGCCTTGTAGCTGGTTGTTTTCCACGATCGGCAAACGGCGAACTTGATGTTGGGCCATGACATTCGCGGCTTCCTGCACGCTCATATTCGGCGTACCGGTGACGACTTGATTCGTCATGACCTCCGCTACTTTGACGGTCGACGGGTCTTTTCCTTGGGACGAAACACGCAACGTAATATCGCGGTCCGTAATCATCCCTTTGACTTGCCCGTTTTCCACAACCGGAAGCGCCCCAATATTTTTTTGGCTCATGATTTGCGCTGCTTCTTGCACCGTTTGGTTCGGCGAAATCGTTGCGACGTTTTTCGTCATAATGTCCTGCACTTTGTTTCCGCTGTTGTTCGTCAATGTGATCCTCCCCTTTCACCGATTAGTATGGCTCGTTTGTCGAGCGATATAGATAGAAAATGTTGTTTTCTTTCCTGCCCTTTGCCAGTTATGAATGGACGTGCCGTTTTCCATCCCTTATAATGGAGCTGAACAGTGTAAGATCGGGCAACGGTGTCTGCAACGGAAGAAGGGGAGAAGGATGGAACAAGAAAAACGCGCGGAACACTTGCTTTTGGCCGCATGGGCGACTGCGCTCATCGCCACCCTCGGAAGCCTTTATTTTTCGGAGGTGCTTGGGTACATTCCGTGCGACCTGTGCTGGTTTCAACGCATTTTTATGTATCCGCAAGTCATCATTTTAGGAATCGCCATCGTGCGCAAAGACGCTGCGGCAGCTCGCTATAGCTTCACACTTTCATTGATTGGCGGGGGTATTTCTCTGTATCATTATGGATTGCAAAAAATTCCGCTGCTTCAAGAATACGCCATCAGCTGCGGCCGCATTCCGTGCACAGGGCAATATATAAACTGGCTTGGATTTATCACCATTCCATTTTTGGCGTTCACTGCCTTTATGATCATTATGTTGTTAAGTTGGACCGTCATGCGCCAGCAAAGAAAGGAGAGCGAACGTTGAAAAAACTGCTCGCATTTGGCGGCATCATTGTCGTCCTGTTCGCTGCGATCTCGTTTATTACGATGTACGAACAAAAAGAAGCCGCAAGCAACAATCCTTACCATAAAAGTGAGCTCAACCCAGCCACCATCGCCCAACTTGACGACCCGAACTACCGCAACATTATTTTGCCCGCGAAGTTGAAACAGCAGCTGGCTGACGGCAAGACGCTGACCGTTTACTTTTACAGCCCGACATGCCCTCATTGCCAGCGGACAACGCCGATCGTCGTTCCTTTGGCGAAACAGCTGGGCATCGACTTAAAATTGTTCAACTTGCTCGAATTTGAAGACGGTTGGGACATATACCATATTGAAGCAACCCCGACCATTGTCCATTATGAAAACGGCAAAGAGGCAAAACGCATCGAAGGATACCATGATGAAAAAACGTTTCGCCGATGGTTTGCCTCACTGCCAATGCCAAAAAAATAAGGAGCTGCGCCTTTTACAAGACGTAGCCCCTTGCCCTACATCACCCACTGGTTCACAGCGGGAACATACATGCTGCACGGCATCGCCCGCTTATGGATAAACTGCTTGGCCCGAAATGGAAAGGTAATGCCATGACGAGCCAAAATGTTTTGGTTGCGGGCAAACAGCCATTCATATTGGTCGCACTCTCCATGTTCCCCCATATATTCGATGACGGTAATGAGCGACTGCAGCGCCGAAATGATTTGGAAAGCCTCCTTCATTGTTCCATTATATGCCACATGTTCGTGGTCCAGCGAAAGAATGCCCCATTCCTCAAATTGACGGATTTGTTCATCATCGAAGTAATACGGGAACACATCGGTATAAAAGTAGTTGAGCAAATACTGCATGTAATGCTCTTGTTCCGGAGTCGCTGCATACATCATTTTCAACGTCCTACCACCTTTTCTCGCCGCAATGCTTGCGTTCTCCATCACTAAGACGATACTATGAGTGTACCATATCTCGCGCAAGGATAGGGGTAGAAAGTGTTTCCACAGCTAACAAACAATTGGGAGTGTGACAACCTTTGTGGACAAGAAAAGGCGATTGGCTGGAATGCATCATCCCTAGCTGGTGGAGCGGTTTGACGATTGAACAGCTCCTGAAAGACGTATGGGCCGCCTCGAAAAAGCTCGCCCACCGTTGGCGGATGGAACACGGCGTCAAACTGAACGGCCAGGCTGTTCCCTGGAAGACGGTGCTCAACGAACGCGACCGGCTTCAGCTTTACGCATATGAGCCGGAGCCGTCGTTCATCGTTCCAGAATATCGGGAGCTTTCGATTTTATGGGAGGACGACCATCTGCTCGTCTTGAACAAAGAAGCCGGCATCGACATTCATCCGTCCGAACCGGGGCAAACCGGCACGCTCGCCAATGCGGTCGCGTTTTATTTGCAGTCGCAGGCAATTTTAACAAAAGTGCGCCACATTCACCGCCTTGACCGCGACACGTCGGGAGCGATTTTATTTGCCAAACACCCGCTTGCCGGTGCGACGCTCGATCGGATGCTCGCCCACCGTGCCATCAAGCGGACGTACGTCGCCCTTGTTCACGGTCGTTTGTCCCCGGAATCAGGAACCATTTCCGCGCCAATCGGCCGCGACCGCCACCATCCAACGCGCCGGCGCGTCTCGAAGACGGGGGCAAAAGCGGTGACACACTATCGCGTCATCAAAACATTCCCGTCAACATCGCTTGTCGAGCTTTCTCTCGAGACTGGACGGACGCACCAAATCCGCGTCCATTTGGCCCATCTCGGCCATCCGCTCGTCGGCGATGTGCTTTATGGCGGCAAACCAGTGTTTCATCGCCATGCGCTTCATGCCGCTAAGCTAACGTTCCGCCATCCGTTTACAAACGAAGAGGTCATTTGTCTCGCGCCAACAAGCGATTTTCCCACCGACCTTTCGCGCATTTACAATTGATCTACTCCGCCGTCCTTCAATGGAGAAGGGGATTTCTCGGCCGAAACGAGAAAAGGCAGACGCCCCCGTCTGCCTTACAAACGCAACTCCTCCTCTTCGGCGCCTGCCGCCGCCTCCTCTTTGCTCGGCTCTTTTTTTGCCACTTCCAGCGATTTCACATGATGGCCATCCATTTCCTTCACCGTAAACAAGTAGCCATCGATTTCTACACTCTCGCCTGGTTTGATATCATAATGCTTCGTTAAAATCCAGCCGCCGATCGTATCGACGTCATCATCGTCAATGTCCAGCCCAAGCAAGTCATTCACTTCGCTGATCAACACTTTGCCCTCCAAGATTAATCGATCGTCCATTTTTTGAATCAGCGGCGTTTCATCAATATCAAACTCATCTTGGATTTCGCCAACGATTTCTTCCAAAATGTCCTCGACTGTAACCAGTCCAGACGTGCCGCCGTATTCATCGACCAAAATCGCCATATGGATGCGTTCTTTTTGCATTTTGACCAACAAATCGTGAATGGCGATCGATTCAATCACTTGAATGATCGGGCGGATATAGTCTTTCATCTGCTTTTCGTTGGACGGATTGGCAATAAAGTCCGTAAACACCTCTTTCACGTTGATGAGTCCAAGCACATGGTCTTTATCGCCGTCAATGACCGGATAGCGCGTATACTTTTCTTCGCGAATGATGTCCAAGTTTTCCTTGACGCTTTTGTTAATATCGAGCGCCACAATTTCTTTGCGCGGCACCATAATTTCCTTCGCTATGCGGTCGTCAAAACGAAAAATATTATTGACATAGCGGTACTCTGACTGATTGATCTCCCCGCTTTTGTAGCTTTCTGATAAAATGAGGCGCAACTCCTCCTCAGAGTGGGCGATTTCATGCTCCGCCACCGGCCTGAGGCCAAACAGGCGCGTCACGAGCCGCGCAGAGTTGTTGAGCGTCCAAATGAACGGATACATGATTTTGTAAAACCAGATGAGCGGCTGAGCCGTAAACAGCGTAATCGCTTCCGCCTTATGAATGGCAAGCGTCTTCGGCGCTAATTCACCGACGACGACATGCAAAAAGGTGATGAGCGAAAACGAAATGATAAACGCTAAAAAGTGGGAGACGGATTCCGATAAATGGAGGCGTTCAAACAGCGGCAGCAACATCCGCGCCACCGTCGGCTCCCCGAGCCAGCCAAGACCAAGCGAGGTGAGCGTAATGCCGAGCTGGTTCGCCGATAAATAGCCGTCCAAATTCGAAATCACTTTTTTCGCCGCGACCGCCCGTCGATTCCCTTCATTGACAAGCTGATCGATGCGCGAGCTGCGCACCTTGACGATCGCAAATTCAGAAGCGACAAAAAAGGCGGTGCAAGCGATGAGAAACGCCACCAACAGCAAACTGGCTATATCCAATTCGTCTCCGAGCGCGGATGAAGCGCCCAGGTTACACCTCCTGCACACAAAGGTTTCCATTGCAGCTGATAGACGATGATGCCGCTGGGCCGCCTTAGGCGGCCCAATATGTTACGATTCCTCATTATTGTTCCCTTGGGTGAAAATGAGCACATATTTCAGCAGTTCAAATACGGCGATCAACGTTGCCGCGACGTATGTCAGCGCCGCCGCGCCAAGCACTTTGTTTACGCCTCGCGCTTCATTTGGGGCGATCAACCCTTCAGCCAGCATAAACCGCTTCGCCCGTGCGCTCGCGTTAAACTCCACCGGCAAGGTAATGATTTGGAAGGCCACCGCCAGCGAGAAAAACAAAATGCCGAGTCCAATCAGCGAAAATTGATGGAGCACAAATCCAACGAGCAACAACAACGGCGCAACGCCCGAAGCGAAGTTCACAATCGGAAACATCCGGTGGCGAAGGACGAGCGCCGCGTAGCCTTGCTGGTGTTGAACGGCATGGCCAACCTCGTGGGCGGCAACGGAAATGGAAGCGATTGAACGCCCATAAAAGACCGGCTCCGACAAACGGACCGTGCGGGAAATCGGATCATAATGGTCGGACAATCGTCCCGGAACGACCTCAACCGGCACATGGTGCAACCCGTGGCGGTCTAAAATCATGCGCGCCACTTCCGCCCCCGTCAACCCCGATGAGGCTGGAACTTCAGACCAGGCATTGAAATTGCTTGATACCTTCCATTGCGCCCAAAGCGATATCAGGAAGGCGATAAAAATGAAAATATCCATCGGATGGAATAGCATCACAGCACCCTCCGTTTTTTCAATGTTCATCAAATGTGTATACTATTATTTATTGTACT
>NZ_JAFWFM010000036.1:0-5878 GCF_017515625.1 Geobacillus sp. | reverse complement strand
CCTTGGCATGATGGTAATTGTTTGACACCCCTGCATCATACCAAGAGGGCTTTTTTTGATCAAGTCCCCGGAAAAGCTCCTAACGGGAATGCTCCTTTGGGCAAGATCTTTCATTCGCTTATAGAATGAATCATAGCGGTTGAAAATATGCACGGCTGCTTTGGAAAGCAATCGGCTTTACAACGATGGCCGCGGCCGCCATAATAGAAGCCAAAGGAGGGAAACGAGATGAAACCGTTTACATTCCGCAACCCGACGAAACTCATTTTCGGGAAGGGGCAAATTGAACAGCTGAGGCAGGAAGTGACGCGCTACGGCAAAAAGGTGCTGCTTGTCTACGGCGGCGGCAGCATCAAACGAAACGGATTGTATGATGAAGTGATGGCCATCTTGGCCGGCATTGGCGCCGACGTTGTTGAGCTGCCGGGCGTCGAACCGAATCCCCGCGTCTTGACCGTCCGGAAAGGGGTTGATCTTTGCCGGAAGGAAGGGGTTGAGTTTTTGCTCGCTGTCGGCGGCGGCAGCGTGATTGACTGCACGAAGGCGATCGCGGCCGGGGTGAAATTTGACGGCGATCCGTGGGAATTCATCACAAAAAAAGCGGTCGTCACCGACGCGTTGCCGTTTGGCGTGATTTTGACGCTGGCAGCGACAGGGTCGGAGATGAATGCTGGTTCGGTCATTACGAACTGGGAGACGAAAGAAAAATACGGCTGGGGCAGCCCGGTGACGTTTCCGCAGTTTTCGATTTTGGATCCGACCTATACAATAACGGTCCCGAAAGAACATACGGTGTACGGGATCGTCGATATGATGTCGCACGTGTTTGAGCAATATTTCCACCACACGCTGAACACGCCGCTTCAGGACCGGATGTGCGAAGCGGTGCTCAACACGGTCATTGAGGCGGCGCCGAAGCTGGTCAATGACCTGGAAAACTACGAGCTGCGCGAAACGATCATGTACTCGGGCACGATCGCCTTAAACGGATTCCTGCAAATGGGCGTGCGCGGCGACTGGGCGACGCACAACATTGAGCACGCCGTTTCCGCGGTGTATGACATTCCGCACGGCGGGGGATTGGCGATTTTGTTTCCGAACTGGATGAAGCATGTTTTGGATGAAAACGTCAGCCGCTTCGCCCAGCTTGCGGTGCGCGTCTTCGGAGTTGATCCGGCCGGAAAAGCGGAGCGCGATGTGGCGCTTGAAGGCATCGAGCGGCTGCGGGCGTTTTGGTCAAGCCTTGGGGCGCCGTCGCGGTTGATGGACTACGGCATTGGCGACGAGCAGCTCGAACTGATGGCGGATAAAGCCATGGCGTTCGGCGAGTTCGGCCATTTCAAAAAGCTGAACCGTGACGATGTGCTCGCCATTTTGCGCGCGTCGCTTTAACATCTTTCTCACTTCGAAACGAAGTGAAAGTAGGAGATGAATGTCGGTTGGCGTTAGCCAACGAATAGGATAAAATATGGTCCGAACCGACATCTTCGGAACGAAGGGAAGCGTAAAGGGTTCTTGTGTGTGGCTTGCTGTTCGGTGGACACGCACAAGTCGCTTGAAGCCCCCACCTCTAAGCGAAGCGTAGGTGGTGGGTCGTTTACTGGAAAAGCGGGGGCTCTCCAAGATGAAGCGGTTTTGCAACAGCCAGCCGGCGGCTTTAGGCCAAAGCTGGCTGTTTGCTGTCCGTCCCCGGCAAGGCTGGCGATGGAAGAGAAAAGCTGCCGTCATGACCGTGTTCAAAGCGGGAAATGTTGCTTTTCTCGCCGCTCCGGCATCGTCGGTTTGGCGGGCATGGCTGTGTTGCCCGGCTTTCTAGGAGTCGGAAAAGGGTCGGAAAAGGCAGCCAAAACGCACTTTCACAAGCGGCTCCCTTTGCCATTGCCTCTTCGTTTGTGGCAGAATTCTCAATTGGGCGAAACCGCCGTTGTTCGTCGGCTTTCGTCCGAAAACACGCAGCGAAAATTGTCGGAATTGAATCCGTTTGCAAACGCGGACTGCGGCTTGATTTCCCCCGTCTATTCCGCTAAAGTGAAAGAAGGAAATGAACATGAAAGGGAGGCGGAATGGATGACCCATATTCGGTTCGATTATTCGAAAGCGCTCGCCTTTTTTGGCGAACATGAGCTTACATACTTGCGCGATGCGGTGAAAGTCGCGCATCATTCTCTTCACGAAAAAACCGGAACCGGGAACGACTTTTTAGGCTGGCTTGACTGGCCGGTCGACTATGACAAAGACGAATTCGCCCGCATCAAGGAGGCGGCGAAAAAGATTCAATCAGACTCCGATGTCCTTCTTGTGATCGGCATCGGCGGCTCGTATCTTGGCGCGCGCGCGGCGATTGAGATGCTGCATCATTCGTTTTACAACGCCTTGCCGAAAGAGAAGCGGAAAACGCCGCAAATCATTTTTGTCGGCAACAACATCAGCTCGACGTACATGAAAGACGTCATCGATTTCTTGGAAGGAAAAGACTTCTCGATCAACGTCATTTCCAAATCGGGGACGACGACCGAGCCGGCGATCGCGTTCCGTATTTTCCGCAAACTGCTCGAGGATAAATACGGCAAAGAGGAAGCGCGCCGCCGCATTTATGCGACGACGGACAGCAAGCGCGGCGCGTTAAGAACGCTCGCCAACGAGGAAGGGTATGAAACGTTTGTCATTCCGGATGACATTGGCGGCCGCTATTCGGTGTTGACCGCGGTCGGGCTATTGCCGATTGCTGCCAGCGGCGCGGACATCGACGCGATGATGGAAGGCGCGGCGAAAGCGCGCAGCGATTTCAGTTCCTCGGAGCTTGAGGACAACGCCGCCTACCAATACGCCGCCATCCGCAACATTTTGTACAACAAAGGGAAAACGATCGAACTGCTTGTGAACTACGAACCGGCGCTGCACTACTTCGCCGAATGGTGGAAGCAATTGTTTGGCGAAAGCGAAGGGAAAGACCAAAAAGGGATTTACCCGGCGTCGGCCGACTTTTCGACCGACTTGCATTCGCTCGGCCAATACATTCAAGAAGGGCGCCGCGATTTGTTTGAAACGGTGCTGAAGCTAGAAGAACCGCGCCATGAATTAGTCATCGAAGCGGAAGACAGCGACCTTGACGGACTCAACTATTTGGCGGGAAAAACGGTCGATTTCGTCAACACGAAAGCGTTCGAAGGGACGCTGCTCGCCCATACGGACGGCGGCGTGCCGAACTTGGTCATCACCTTGCCGAAACTGGATGAGTACACGTTTGGCTATCTCGTCTACTTCTTTGAGAAAGCGTGCGCTATGAGCGGCTACTTGCTCGGGGTGAATCCATTTGACCAACCGGGAGTGGAAGCATACAAAAAGAACATGTTCGCCCTCTTGGGCAAGCCGGGGTATGAGCAGCTGAAAGAAGAGCTGGAAAAACGGCTGAAATGACAACGCGGCTCACCGCTGTCCGCCATGCTGCGACGCGTCCCAAACGGCCAAAAAAACGCCTCTTCCCTTTTGCGAGGGAAGAGGCGTTTTTTTTTTTTGGCCTGACCCCGTTGTGAACCAGCCGTTTGGCTGCTTAGCGCCCGGGCGCGGCTATATCGCCCCCTGCCGTTTTTCACCAGGCGTCTGAAGTCGCCGCGGTCAAATAATCCCCATCAAACGGGAAACGATAAAAAAGAAGGAGGGGTTGTCTATGATTGAACTTCCGTCGCGTCTGGAAGGGAAGCAATTTCAGCTGTACCATTTGGAAGAGCAATTAAAACCACTCGGTTATGTGATCGGCGGCGGCTGGGATTACGATCACGGGTATTTTGACTACAAAATCGCCGACGACTTAGGTTACCAGTTTTTGCGCGTGCCGTTTCGGGCAGTCGACGGGCAGCTTGATTCGCATGGCACGACGGTGGAGCTTGGGCGGCCGTTTTTGCTTGCGCATAAATATCAACAAGGAATTGATGATTTCGCCGATGTGGGCAATGTGGGGGCGACGTTCAACCAGTTTGCCGAACCGCAAGACCCGGATGCGACCGTTCCCGAGCGGTATATTTCCGTCGGTAAAGCGCTCGTTCAAGAGTTGGAGCGCCGCCTGCTCGATTAAGGAACGATCGCGAACAGGCGGTCTCCTTCTTCAATGAGGCGCTGCGGCGAAACGGAAACGGTCCGGTTGTCGGCGCAGACGACGGCAAGCGCGGTGATGTGGCGCCCAAGCAGCCGTTGTTGCACGTCATGAAACGTCTGTCCGATGCATTCGGCATCCGGCTCAAGCAAGGAGAGCGTCTGCGTGCCCGGGCGGCTGAGCATCGCCGTAAGCGCGCTGGCGACGCCCGGGGAGCGGAGGCTGGCGGCCATGGCGAAACTCGCCAGCAAGTTCGTCTCAATCACCTCGTCGGCGCCGGCGCGGAAGGCGTTTGCGACGTTGCGCGCCGTTAAGATTTCGACGATAGCGTACACCGACGGGTTGAGGCTTTTGGCTGCCAGCAGCGTCACGATCGCGTCTTTGTCCGCTTCTGCCTCGGCTTTGTGCGGATTCGCAGTAATGAGCAAAAACCGCGCTTTTTGAATGTTCGCCTTCTCCAACACCGCATCATCGCCGGCCGACCCTTTAATGAAATGAACGGGAACATCAGGGAGCGGGTGGGACGGCACGGTTGCGTCGATCAGCACAAAACGGAGCGACGGCTCGCGCCGGGCGAGGCGAAGCAGCACTTCTCGCGCCCGTTCGTTCCAGCCGACCACGATGGCGTGATCCTGGTCCCGATACTCAAAGCGCCCGCTTGTGCGCGCCGTTGCTTGGGTGGCGGCCGCCGCGGAGACGGAAGCGAAATAGGCGGTTAGAATGCCGGTGCCCAGTGCGATGAGCACGATGGCTGCTATCTTTCCAGCGACTGTTTTGGGCACGATGTCGCCGTAGCCGATCGTGGCCGCGGTCACAATCGCCCACCAAATGCCGTCAAACACGGTGCGGAACGTCTCCGGTTCAATGAGGCGCATGAGCGCGCCAAACAGCACAATCGTGGCGCTCGCAGCGGCGAACAAACGGATGATGGCCGGCCAGCGCCAGTATGCGAACAACACATCCCTCGTTTTCATCGCATTCCCTCTCTCGGATTTTTCTCCCTTTAGTGTGGACCATTTTTGCATAATCATTCCTATTCCCTCGCATACTAGGAAACGGAGCACGACGGAAAGGGGGAAAGCGGCGATGGAGATGAACCGCGTCAAACAAATCGTTTCGTCGCCCGCTGATATTCCGGTCTATTACAACGGGGTATCGGTCTGGATCGACGCGTATGACGAAGAACGGCAAATGGCGACCGTCCATTTGCGCGACGGCCGGCTCAATGAGCGCCTGGATGTGCCGGTCGCCGAGCTGACTGAGGAGCGCGAATGACCCGCAGGACGGGCGAGAAACCGCTGACGAACCAATTCGCTGGCAACGGCAAGGTTACGGACGAAATGTCTGTAACCTTATTTTATTGGCCCCGCTGTTCGGCGGTTGCCCCGGTGTTTTTTTAATTTCTTGATATATGACTGTCCGGTCGGTAACATATGGTCATGACTAATGGGTCAACGACTGGAAATATCGAAAGGAGAGAGAACGGGTGGGGAACGTCATTCGATTTTCATCCTATTTCGCGCAGGAGACTCCCACTTCAACGACCAAAGGGAGTAAGTGGGAGAGGAATGCGCGTTCCCCTTTTCTTTTGTGTATGATATAATAAAGGCGTGGAGAAAACCGTTTAATAAAGGCACTCCAATAACTGCTACTCGATGTATGGAGTTGGTTACAGGAAACGTTGTAACCGTAAAACATCGAGCGTAGATCCGTCTGTTGTGTGTGGAAGCCAAGTACTGCCAACAGACACACCGAGAGAATCGGTAACGATGCAGGCATGACCTGCGT
>NZ_JAFWFM010000035.1:0-2230 GCF_017515625.1 Geobacillus sp. | reverse complement strand
TTGATGACGCGGACGGTGATTTCATCGCCGATGCGGTACATTTTCCCGGTCCGTTCGCCGATCAATGCGTAGTGGCGTTCGTCATAGCGGTAATAGTCGTCCGTTAAGTAGCTGACGTGCACCAAGCCTTCGATCGTGTTCGGCAGCTCAACGAACAAGCCGAAGTTCGTCACCGAGCTGATGATGCCGTCAAACTCCATCCCGATTTTGTCTTCCATAAACTCGGTTTTCTTCAGATCGTCCGTCTCCCGCTCCGCCTCAACGGCGCGCCGCTCCATATCGGAAGCGTGTTCCGCAATTTCAGGCAGCTTTTCCGCCCATTTTTGCTGGGTGTCAAGATCCATCTGGCCGTTAATGAGATACGTCCGGATCAACCGATGGACGATCAAATCCGGGTAGCGGCGGATCGGCGACGTAAAATGGGTGTAAAACTCAGTCGACAGGCCGTAATGGCCGAGGCTCTCGGCGTCATAGCGCGCCTGCTTCATCGACCGAAGCATGACGGTCGAGATCACCATTTCTTCCGGCTCGCCGCGCACCGCTTCGAGAATTTGTTGCAAAGCGCGCGGATGGATTTGGTTGCCCGTTCCTTTCACGACATAGCCGAAGTTCGTGATGAACTCTAAAAAGCGTTGCAGTTTTTCCGGCTTCGGATCCTCGTGAACACGGTAAATAAATGGCACGTTCAACCAATGGAAATGCTCAGCGACCGTTTCGTTCGCCGCCAGCATAAACTCTTCAATCAACCGCTCAGCGACCGACCGCTCGCGCAAGACGACATCGTACGGCTTGCCGTTTTCATCGACAAGCACCTTCGCCTCCTTAAAATCAAAATCAATCGCCCCGCGCTTCATCCGCTTCGCCCGCAAAATGTCGGCAAGCTCAGCCATCAACTCAAACATCGGCACAAGCGGCGCATATTTTTCCCGCAAGGCTTCGTCTTTGTCAACGAGAATTTTATTGACATCGGAATACGTCATCCGTTCCGCCGTGCGGATGACGCTTTGGAAAATGTCATGGCGGACGACTTCTCCTTGCGAGGTGATTTCCATTTCGCACGACAGCGTCAGCCGATCGATTTTCGGGTTGAGCGAGCAAATGCCGTTCGACAGCCGATGCGGGATCATCGGGATGACGCGGTCAACCAAATAAACGCTCGTGCCGCGCTCATACGCCTCGCGGTCAATAGGCGAGCCTTCCTCAACATAGTAGCTGACATCGGCGATATGAACGCCGAGCTTATAGTTGCCGTTTTCAAGCTTTGTCACGGTGACGGCATCGTCCAAATCCTTCGCATCTTCCCCGTCGATCGTGACGATCATCTCGCCGCGCAAATCGCGGCGCCCTTCCAAGTCTTTCTCCGTAATGACATCCGGCACCCGGTTGGCGTGCTCGATCACGTCTTCTGGAAATTGAAGCGGAAGGCCGTATTTATAGATGATCGCCAAAATGTCGACGCCCGGGTCGTTTTTATGGCCGAGAATTTGGACGACTTCCCCTTCAGCGCTCATTCGTCCTTCCGGGTACGAGGTGAGCCGGGCGACGACTTTATGCCCTTCGACCGCGCCGTTCGCCGCGTTTTTCGGAATGAAAATGTCGTTGACGATCCGCTTGTCATCCGGGATGACAAAGCCGAAATATTTGCTTTCCGTGTACGTGCCGACGACTTCTTTCACCCCGCGCTCCACAATGCGGACGATCGTTCCTTCGCGGCGCGCCCCCGATGAATCGGCTTGGACGCGCACAAGCACCGTGTCGCCATGCATCGCGTTTTTCAGTTCGGACGGCGGGATGAAAATATCATCCAGTCCCGGCTCCTCCGGTGTGACAAACGCGAATCCTTTCGGGTGGCCAATCACCTTGCCGCGCACGAGATTCATCCGCTCGGGCACACCGTAGCGGTTGCTGCGCGTCCGGACGACGAGTCCTTCCTCTTCCAGGGCGACAAGCGTTTTGACAAACTCCTTGAATCCATCGGCATCCTCGATGCCAAACGCTTCTTCCAACTCTTCGACCGTCATCGGCTTATACGCCTCATCGCGCATAAACGTTAAGATGCGTTCGGCCAACACATGATCCATTGTACATCCCCTCCCTCTAGAAATGTTGATTTATCAAGGCTTTTCGGCCCCTCAGGGGTGTCCAAAAAATATTTTTCGACAAAATCCCTTACATCCTTTTTCAGTTTTGTGGATATCTTACAGACCTAGGGTGCGCTTCGCGGCCACGG